>NZ_JADBUN010000001.1:0-35615 GCF_020245625.1 Microcystis sp. M049S2
AGCCGGAGAGGGAATTATGAATTATGAATTATGAATTGGGAAGAATAAATAAAAGCAATCTTCTGATAACTGATAACTGATAACTGATAACTGATAACTGATAACTGATAACTGATAACTGGTAACTGATAACTGATAACTGATAACTGATAACTGATAACTGGTAACTGATAACTGATAACTGATAACTGATAACTGATAACTGATAACTGATTTAACCTTGCCAATTAACCCAATCTTGGGGTTTTAGGAAGATATCATAGAGTTTTGCTTCTGGGGTATTGGGTGCAGGTTGATAACAGTATTCCCAACGGACTAAAGGAGGTAAAGACATCAAAATTGATTCGGTACGACCGTTAGTTTGCAACCCAAAAATTGTGCCACGATCATAAACTAAATTAAATTCTACATAACGACCGCGACGATAGAGTTGAAACTGACGTTCTCTGTCACCGTATTCCGTCGAGCGCCGTTTCTGGACAATGGGAACATAAGCGGGTAGAAAAGCCCGGCCACAGTCATTAATGAAACTAAAAATTTCTTCCCAGTTGCGGGGTTGTTGGGGAGATAATTTTTCTGAATAGATAGCGGCATCACTTTCGGCAAAGGGACCACGATAGAGAGGGTCTAAACCGTCTTGGTAATCAAAGAAAATCCCGCCGATGCCTCTGGCTTCCTGACGATGATTGAGATAAAAATATTCATCACACCAGCGTTTAAAAACGGGATAATATTCGGGATGATGTTGGTCGCAAACCTGTTTAAAAGTGCGATGAAAATGACTAGCATCTTCTTCAAACCCATAGTAGGGAGTTAAATCGGCACCACCGCCAAACCACCAAACTGGACCTGCTTCAAAATAGCGATAATTGAGGTGAACCGTGGGAATATAAGGATTGCGAGGATGTAAAACCATCGAGGTTCCCGTGGCGTAAAATTGATGACCGGCAGCCTCGGGCCGTTGTTTAGCAATGCTAGGAGGTAATTCTTTCCCCCAAACTTCCGAAAAATTCACCCCTGCTTGTTCAAAAATTGCCCCTTCCCGCAAAACTCGCGAACGTCCGCCGCCACCTTCAGGCCGTTGCCAACTATCTTCGATAAATTTTGCTTGTCCATCCACTTCTTCTAATCCCCGACAAATTTCATCCTGTAGGGATTTCATAAATTCACTGACGCGGCTACGGCTGTCACTGGCTGGCAAATTAGCAAGGGTGGGGGTTGTGGTGAATGCAGTCATACTCAAGGATCAAAATTGATAACTCAGTGATTATATTACTACTGGGTGATGAAACGGACGCTCTTCGATACTTAACTTAACATTTAGACCGGTTGGGTGATGGGGGTTGGGGGTTGGGGTTTTAGGGTTTTAGTTGGATTCCCCCATTTCCCCATTTCCCTAATCCCTAAATCAATGTTAATTTCTAAGTCTCAACTGGGCATATTAGAGTTAGTCCCGCTCCAAGGACAATAATACAGATACCCAACTTCTACCACCATGTCCTCCCGTCGAATCATCATCGGTGACGTTCACGGTCAATACGATGCTCTTTTGCAGCTAATGGAAACAATCGCGCCTCAAGAAAAGGAACCAGTTTATTTCTTGGGCGATTTAATTGATCGTGGTCCCAATAGCGCCCAAGTGGTTGAATTTGTCCGTCAACACCGCTATCGTTGTCTATTGGGCAATCATGAACAGATGCTGCTAGAAGTGTTGGGCAGCCAAAGAATGATGGGGGAAATGTTGCCAGGTTGGCTTTATAATGGCGGTAATACTACTCTTTTTAGCTATAACCACAAAATACCGCAAGATCACATCGATTGGCTGAAAACCTTGCCTCTTTACCTCGATTTAGGCGATATTTGGCTGGTTCATGCCGGGGTTTATCCCCATTTACCCCTCGAAGAACAAGATGCTACTCATTTTTGTTGGATCCGCGATGAATTCCACAGTATGCCGGAACCTTTTTTTAGTGATAAATTAATTATCACTGGCCACACGATTACTTTTACTTTTCCGGGGGTAAGTCCGGGGCAATTAGTCGCCGGTGCCGGTTGGTTAGATATCGACACGGGAGCCTATCATCCCTACAGTAATTGGTTAACTGGATTAGATATCACTAATCGTTTGGTTTATCAGGTCAATACCAAAGATAAAACCTTGCGAAAATTTGATTTAGAAGATATAACCACCTCAATTAATCCTGCCGAAGTCTATACTAAAAGAGTGCAGCCCACCCCTTAAAAATAACTGTTATTAACAAAAATATAATTCTCGGACAAGGAATGATAATAAATCCGTTGAGCATAGGCTACTTATAAGGACAGGCAAAAGGCAAGAGGCAAGAGGCAAAAGGGGGAATACATAATCAGTTTTTAATAACTGGATTTAGTATGATATAAAATCCACCTAGATAGCTCAGATGTTAATCTCTGGGTTGGATAACGCGAACCAGCAGCTTAGGCTATTGGGATTCTTTGATCCTAGGTTCTCAAGAGCGGTAAGTAGCTGGTTATAATTAAATTAAAAATGGATTTTAGGTTCGATCCCCCCTGCCCCCCTTGATAAGGGGGGTGCCGATAGGCGGGGAGATCCCCCCTGCCCCCCTTGATAAGGGGGGTGCCGATAGGCGGGGGGATCTGATAATTTTTAACGCCTACCTACTTAAATTGAATAAAGAATTGTCCAGCTTTCCTTCACCCATGACTCTCCCCTCGGATTTTCCCTTAGAACCACCGGCTACCAATAAAGATCCCCATCGTGATTATCGCGGACTCGATCGCGATAAACTCACCCCCATGTACCAGCATTATGTGGAGGTAAAAGAAACCTATCCCAATGCTCTTTTACTCTATCGTGTGGGCGATTTTTTCGAGTGCTTCTTTCAGGATGCGGTGATTATCTCCAGAGAATTGGAATTAGTTCTCACCAGCAAGGAAGGGGGTAAAGGTATTGGGAGAGTCGCCATGACCGGGGTTCCCCACCACGCCCTAGAGCGCTATAGTCGTTTATTGGTGGAAAAAGGCTATGCAGTGGCGATTTGTGACCAGGTAGAGGATTCAACGGAAGCAGCCGCCGAAAAACGACTCGTAGAACGCGCTATCACCAAACTGCTCACCCCCGGAACCCTCACCGATGAGGGAATGTTAAACGCAAAAAAGAATAATTTTCTAGCTGCTGTGGTTATAACCGGAGAAAATTGGGGATTAGCCTATGCAGACATCTCCACCGGAGAATTCTACACCACCCAAGCCAGCGATTTAACGGCTTTAAGCCTAGAATTAACCCGTTTACAGCCCTCGGAAATCCTTTTTCCCATCAATGCCCCCGATTTAAACCGGATTTTGCGCCCCGGGGAAAAATCCGACCATCTCCCCCCCTGTTTACCCGATAGTTTTTGTTATTCTCTCCGTCCCCAAAATATCTTTACTCTCACAGAGGCGAAAAATCGTCTCCTAATCACCTATAAAATGCGTTCCCTAGAGGGGATGGGCTGCGAACATTTACCCCTTGCTATTCGCGCAGCCGGAGGCCTATTAGAATACATTGAAGATACCCAAAAAGCCAATCAAGTCCCCCTACAACCTTTAAAAACCTACTCTATCTCCGAATTTTTGATTTTAGATGGGCAAACCCGTCGTAACCTTGAAATTACCCAAACGGTGCGCGATGGTAGCTTCTATGGTTCTCTATTATGGGCGATCGATCGTACCTGTACAGCCATGGGTAGTCGCGCTTTACGTCGTTGGTTACTGCAACCTCTCTTAGATTCTCGCGGTATTCGCGCTCGTCAGGATACTATCCAAGAGTTAAAGGATAATCCCTCCTTGCGCCAAGATATTCGGCAAAAATTAAGGGAAATCTACGATATAGAACGTTTAAGCGGTCGTGTTGGCGCAGGAACAGCTAATGCCCGCGATTTACTTTCCCTAGCGGCATCTTTAGTCAAATTAGCCGATTTAGCGGCTTTGGTTGCTTCGGGAAATTCGCCCTATTTGAAAGCTTTACAGCAAATTCCCGCCGATTTAGAAAAATTAGGCCAGCAGGTGATAGCCCATCTGGTGGAATCTCCCCCGCTGCATCTGAAGGAAGGGGGGGTGATTCGCGAGGGAATTGATGCCCAATTGGATGCCCTGCGGCGCGACTATCAGGAAGTAATCGATTGGTTTAAGAATCTAGAGACGACAGAGAAAGAAAGAACGGGTATCAGTAACCTTAAGGTTAATTATAACAAAACTTTCGGTTATTATATCAGTTTACCCCGCAGTAAAGCTGATTTCGCCCCAAAAGAGTATGTGCGTAAGCAAACTTTAGTCAATGAAGAACGTTATATCACCACCGAGTTAAAGGAGAAAGAAAATATAATTCTGACGGCAGTAGATGAATTAAATAAATTAGAATACGAGATTTTTAGCGATTTACGCCGTCAAGTAGCCGAATTTTCCCCAGAAATCCGAGAAGTGGCCACAAAAGTCGCCGCTTTGGATGTGTTGGCAGCATTGGCAGAAATCGCCGTTTATCAGGGATATTGTCGCCCAGAAATCGCGGATGGTCGTCTTATCGATATTAAAGATGGTCGTCATCCCGTGGTGGAACAATCCCTTGGGGCCGGCTTTTTTGTGCCGAATTCGATTAATTTGGGCAATCAGGAAGGTTTAGAATACCCCGACTTGATTATTCTCACCGGTCCCAATGCTAGTGGCAAAAGTTGTTATCTGCGACAGGTGGGATTAATTCAATTGTTGGCCCAAACCGGCAGTTTTGTCCCGGCAAAGTCGGCCAAAATCTCCATCTGCGATCGCATTTTCACCCGGGTGGGGGCTGTGGATGACCTCGCTACGGGCCAATCCACCTTTATGGTGGAAATGAACGAAACCGCCAATATTCTCAATCACGCCACGGACAGATCATTAGTATTATTAGACGAAATTGGCCGGGGGACAGCCACTTTTGACGGTTTATCCATAGCTTGGTCTGTGGCGGAGTATTTAGCCACGGTACTGCAATCGCGGACGATTTTCGCCACTCACTACCACGAACTAAACGAATTAGCTTCAATTTTAGAGAATGTGGCTAATTATCAGGTAACAGTCAAAGAATTACCCCATGAAATAGTATTTTTGCACCAAGTACGACCGGGAGGCGCGGATAAGTCCTACGGTATCGAAGCGGGGAGATTAGCCGGTTTACCAACTTCTGTGATCGATCGTGCCATGCAGGTGATGAGTCAAATCGAAAAACATAGTAAAATTGCGATCGGTTTGCGTCAAGGAATTAAGAAAATTAAACCAGTTAAGTCGGATAATCCCCCATCTCTGCAGCAGTTAGATATTTTTGATGACAGTAAGTAGTCGTGGAAAACTCAACTTTGTGTCCTTTGTGGTTAACGAAAAGGCTGCATCTCGATTTTGCAGAAACACCGATAATCAGCAATTATCAGTGACTCTTAAACTGGTACAAATATATGAACAATCGCGTGTAAGCATCCCACCGAAAAACTAATGCGCGGGGGGTTTGGGGGCGGCACTTCGACAGGCTCAGTGGCCGCGCCACGCCCCCAACGGGGGGTTTGGGGGGTAGAACCCCCCAAAGACTTGGACTGAGGGAAAAAATCGAAAGTAACGCCCAATTTTAGCAGAGAGTTTTTCCCTTAAAAATCTTCCTTTTTCAACACTATTAAAACTGTAAAAACTTTTTAATTTGTGTCCAAAGATTTGTAAAAGACTCTTTCATTTCCTCCTTAATTTTCCAGCGTTTAAATGCCTCTTCGTAGGCAATTCCTTGATTTTGAAAAGTTTTCCAAGCCGAGAGAGAAAGAGGTAAACCCATCAGCAAAAAGATATAAATTGCCCAAGAAATTGTTCCCGCACTAATTAAATTAATGATAATAAAAAAACTATTAATAATCAGATAGCGAACGGTTTTATTTTTTAGCTCCTCGCGACGAAAGCGATCGAATTCTTGCCGCTTATAACTGAGCATTTTTGACTCTTGCCAGTCCTTTTCCGCCGCTTCTAAGTCTTTAACTTCAATAGCTAAATCGTCGGCAATTTCTAACAACTGTTGACGGGTAATTTCTCCCTTATCCCCTTGACGGGAGATAGCCAAATAGAGAATTTCCTGCACATCCTCTTGACTGTAGGATTGGGGAGGGAAAAAATCGGGGTTTGGCATAGCGATAGAGAAAGAAATAGGTTCCTTCTCTATTATGGGCGATCGATTAGCGATTGACAGTTAGACGAGACAGGGAGTTTTTAGCTGATTCCACCATGCTTCTAAATCCTGCAAAGAGCGATCGGCATATTGACCGTAACGTTCCCGTTTATTGCGGATTTTTCTGGTAAAATTCGGCAAAATGCCAAAATTTGGCGGCATCGGTTGAAAATGTTTCGGTTCGGCACTGCTGATAAACTCAAATAATGACCCCATCATCGTTGTGGTTGGCAATGTCACCGTTTCTAATCCTAAAGCTAAACGAGCGGCATTAGTTCCCGCTAACCATCCCCCAGCAGCCGCAGCCGTATAGCCTTCCGTGCCGATTAACTGTCCTGCCGCTAATAGCGTCGGTCGCGATTTAAACTGGAGACTGGAGGATAATAACTGGGGAGAATTGATAAAGGTGTTTTTGTGCATCACCCCCATGCGGACAAATTCGGCCTTTTCTAACCCCGGAATCAGACGGAAAACCCGTGTTTGTTCACCCCATTTTAAATTAGTTTGAAATCCCACCATATTCCACAATTGCCCCGCTTTATCTTCCATTCGCAACTGTATAACTGCGTAGGGACGTTGATCCGGATATCTGGGATCCGCTAATCCCACCGGTTTCAGGGGACCAAAACGCATGGTATCCTCTCCCCGACTGGCTAATTCTTCGATTGGCAGACAAGCCTCGAAAAATTTGGCATTTTCTCGCTCAAAATCCTTTAATTCTGCCTGTTCTGCCTGTTTTAACTCTTGCCAGAAATGCAGGTATTGTTCCCGATCCATGGGACAATTGAGATAGGCGGCCTCACCTTTATCGTAACGGGAGGCCAGAAAAGCGATCGATCGATCGATCGATTCCCCTAGAATAATCGGACTAGCGGCATCAAAAAAGCTCAGATAGTCCAGACCGGCAAAATTTTGCATATCTGCGGCTAAAGCAGCACTGGTTAACGGTCCGGTGGTTAAAACGACGATACCATCCCGGGGAATTTCCGTGATCTCCTGACGTTTTAAGGTGACTAGAGGGTGGTTAGCCAAGATTTCCGTCAAATTTCGACTAAAGACCCCTCGATCGACCGCTAAAGCCCCTCCTGCGGGGACACTGTGCTGATCGGCCTGGGCAATAACTAGAGAATTTAAGCGTCGTAATTCTTCATGGAGTAACCCGGTGGCGCGATCCACCGCCATGGCACCAAAGGAGTTACTACAGACTAATTCGGCTAAAAATTGGCTATGGTGGGCGGGACTAGAGCGAATTGGGCGCATTTCGTGCAGGATCACGGGAATACCTGCTTGGGCTATCTGCCACGCCGCCTCAGTCCCCGCTAATCCTCCACCAATTACATGAATAGGGCGATCGATCATAGTTGGGAGAAAATGGCTAGAGTAGGATTATTTTAGCGTTAGTTCCGAGTCACCAAAAAATAGGGCCAGCCTAGGGCGATCGCATGAAGATTTTGGCTGATCACAAACTCAGGTTATAATCAAGGAAGGGATAGAATATTATATTTTATCTCGTCACGGTTTTTGCTTTCGAGAAGGTGGCAACACCGCCCCACTTTCTCACCATCTCCTTCCAGATGGGCTAGTTAGCGGTTTGACTTCTATGAACACCAATTATCTTGAAGAATACCAAAAATACCTAGCCGAATGGCAGAAAATGCTTCTGTCCGCTTGGGGTAATGGTCTTCCCACGACTACACCAGTGTTTGAGTTTCCGGAAACTTTGGTTAAATCCCTCGAATATCAACAAGAATGGGTGAAATCCTACCTAACCGCCCAAGAAACCGCCACCAAAGTTGCCCTCGATAGTCAGAAACAATTCTGGGATAGTTATTTCGGTTTTGCTCGTCAGTCCATGGCTGTAATCAATAAACCAGCCTAATTAGGTATCAATTGACTAGATAGGGTTTGCTGAATAAATCTGAAAACCTTGTTGGACAAGGTTTTCAGACTTTTTTTCCCTCAAAAAGTGCCGACCTTTGGAGTGATTGGGGGGAAAATTCCTGGACTTTTTCCCTGAAAATTAGGTAATTGACCACCTGAAAATGGGTAAAACCCCACACCCCACACCCTACACCCCACACCCTGCCACCAGGAAAAACTTTTTTAGCAAACCCTAGATAGTTCGATTGGTGACTTAACTTCCCTTAAAAAATGAAAGTCCTCAAATACAATCCCCTCTGGCTCTGTATTTGAGGCTTTTTTGGGTTTTATTACCTTTAGGCAATTAGGGAATTTTGGGGTTTAGCAAAAATCATCCGTCCGGCCGAGGTTTGCAGTGCAGATGTCACCACTACCCGCAATTCTCCCCCCAGATAATCTTTTCCTTCCTCTACCACTACCATCGTGCCATCTTCTAGATAACCGATGCCTTGGGTGGGTTCTTTTCCTGCTTTGAGAATTTTTAGATCCAAAGTATCCCCGGGTAAGTAGATCGGGCGTACTGCTTGGGCGAGATCGTTGACATTCAAGATGGTGACTTTTTGCAGATTGGCCACTTTACTGAGATTATAATCGTTCGTGAGCAAGGTGGCGTTAATTTCTTGGGCAAGATGGACTAATTTAGCATCTACGGTGCTAATATCCTCATAATCGGCCGGATGAATGATAATGCGATCGGGGAATTCTTGCTGCATCCGGTTTAAGATGTCTAATCCGCGTCTTCCTCTGACTCGTTTTTGGTCGTTACTGCCATCCGCTAACTGTTGCAATTCCTGAAGGATAAATTGGGGAATGAGTATCTGTCCTTCGATAAATCCCGTGTCTAACAATTGTTCGATACGACCATCGATAATACAACTGGTGTCCACAACTTTGGTGGCGGCCGCTTGCAGGGTCCCTTCTGCCACTAGAATTGATTCCATACTATTGGGGTTAATCAGACGCAAAAAAGTGCGACCGTGGGTATCTGCTAAACTAACCCCCAGATAGGAAAACATAATACTGCCTAAAATGGCGATTATCGGCTTAATAAACGAGAATTCTCTGGGAATCGGTAGGAAGAAAATCGGGGCTAGGATCAGATTAGCAATTAACAAACCGATAACTAGACCGACGGAACGGGTTAAAATAACTTCGATCGGAGTTTGTCTTACTTGGGTTTCTAGACGACGATAGGTAGTTTGGGCAACTAAACCAAGAGCTAAACCAATAATTGAGGCAAAACCCGCTGATAACCAGCGTAAAGCTTCAATATTGCTGATTTGCGACTGGACAGCAACCGGCAGCAAGTCCACACCACTATAACCAATACTGGCAATAGCGAAGACGAATAGTAAAATTATGACGGCATCAAGCATGGGGATAATACCAGAGGGGATAGAGGGGAATGACGGTAGAAAATAATCAGTATGGATACTTTTACATTATATCCGTGGGCCTCTCCTAATTTGTGTCGGGAAAGTTGCTTTCATTCTAGGAGATGTTCTCCCCAGCCATAATACATCTTAACGAAGATAAACGAAATTATAGTAGGAGGCAGGAGGCAGGAGGCAGCTTTATTCTCCCCACACCCCACACCCCACACCCCACACTCCCTTTTTTCCTTTTTCCTCATATAATGCCCTATTTTCACCCCATAACCTCGGTTTATATTCATATTCCCTTTTGTCGTCGGCGCTGTTTTTACTGCGATTTCCCGATTTTTGTCCTTGGTAATCGCACCAATCCGGCGACTTTTCCCCCTGTGGTGGAGTATGTGGAAATATTACAAGAAGAAATTAGCCTTAGTCAGGGGACGGGGAAACCCCTAGAAACGATTTTTTTTGGGGGGGGGACTCCTTCCCTGTTACCGGTGGAATTATTAAGAGCAATTCTGGATACTTTAGCCAAAAAGTTTGATTTTGCGGCCGATATAGAGATTTCTATGGAGATTGATCCAGCTACCTTTAGTTTAGAACAATTACAGGGTTATGTTAGCGCGGGAGTCAATCGGGTTAGTCTAGGAGTACAGGCTTTTCAAGAACCATTATTACAGGTTTCTGGTCGATCGCATACCGTTAAGGATATCTATCAGGCAGTGGAATTAATTCGGGGATTGGGAATAGTTAACTATAGTTTGGATTTGATTTCGGGATTGCCACAACAAACCCTGACAGATTGGGAAAATTCCCTAGAAAAAGCGATCGAACTGCAACCGGCCCATCTTTCCTGTTACGATTTGGTCTTAGAAGCGGTTACTCCTTTCGGTAAACAGTATCAACCGGGAAAAAAACCCTTACCCGATGATGAAACCACGGCGAAAATGTATGTTTTAGCCGGTGAAAAACTAGCTTTAGCCGGTTATCAACATTACGAGATTTCTAACTATGCCAAACCGGGTTATCAATGCCGACATAATCGAGTTTACTGGGAAAATCGTCCCTATTACGGTTTTGGTATGGGGGCTGCTAGTTATCTCCATCAACAACGTTTTACCCGTCCGCGCAAAAGTCGCGAATATTTCGCTTGGGTAAAAGAAGGCTGCCCAATTGACGTGGAGAAAAATAGTTTTATCGATGATCTTCTCGAAACCTTAATGCTAGGGTTAAGATTAGCGGAAGGGGTGAGTTTACCTGCCATTGAAACTAATTTTGGTTCGGAAATCAAAAAAGCAATTTTAGAGGTCTTAGAGCCGCATAAACAGCGTAATTTAGTAATAATTGAGGGGGATAGCAGGGTCAGATTAAGCGACCCCGAAGGTTTTTTGTTTTCTAATCTAGTTTTAACCGATTTATTCGATCGCTGGCAATAGTTAGAAACTATATTTTCCTAGCGATAATGGACAGCTAACCAAATACAGGGGGGATTATTGCTAGTAAATTCGACGCGATGTTTTTGGTGAGGAGGAATCAGGAGATAATCCCCCGCTTGCAGATTAACTTGGCTGCCATCTTCATAACTAATCTCAGCAAATCCCTGTAATAAAATCACCCATTCAAACTCAGATTGATCGTACCATTGACCGAGGGGAGTGGTTTGACCGGTGGAAATAATTCTTTCCAGACGAATAGCCTGACTTTGGGCCAAAATTTCCAGAATTTCTCGGTCGGGAATTAGTTCGGGTAAATCAAAAATTGAAGCTGCTATCATTAGTTATTGTCTCTTTCTGGATGAAAATCTTTAATCACCGTCGGTATTGCTGTTAAAATTTTCTCAACGATATCAGTAGGTCTATCTAGGTCAGAAACAACAATCCGAAGATCTGCTTGTGCATAAATTCCTCGTCTTTGTTCTAATAATAATTCCAGTTTACTTTCTAAATCAGTGGACTGAAGCAAGGGACGAGAGGTATCTTTTTTTAAACGTTTAACCAAGACTTCGAGAGGAACATCTAACCAAATCATTAAACCGTGACGAAGATAACTCCAATTCATCGGTTTTAAAACCATCCCTCCCCCGGTGGCAATCACAGTTTTAGTCAGAGAGGATAATTCGGCCAAAACTTGGGTTTCTAACTCCCGAAAAGTCGCTTCTCCCTCGTCGGCAAAAATTTCCCTGATTTTCTTTCCCGCGACCCTTTCTATTAATATATCTGTATCAAAAAAACGATATTGTAACCGTCGGGAAAGTAACTCTCCCAGGGTGGATTTGCCAGATCCCATCATTCCTAGCAAAAAAACACTTAATCCCCGTAAGGAGTTAAAATCCGTTGAATTGTCCATAGTTAAAATTTAGCTGAATGTAGTCCTCGCTACTCAGGGACGATGTTTTGATAAGCATTTGGGAGTAAAAACCCGCAGATGAAATCAGAAAATCTTCTCAGAACCCCCATTGACACCGACATCGTGTCAGAATCTGGATAACCATGATACCATCTTGGTAATTCATCGACAAAATCAGCTTGATTAATTTAATCAAGTGGTGTGGGGAGTGTGAACACAGGAGTCTAAAATTCATGTCCAATCAACCAGCAAACTTTCCGGGTAACAGAAATCAACTCAAACCGATTAAAGTCGGGGTTATCGGGGTCGGTAACATGGGACAACACCATAGTCGCATCCTGAGTTTATTAAAAGACGTGGAATTCGTCGGGGTGGCCGATGTCAACGTCGAAAAGGGTCTGGAAACTGCCAGTAAATACCGAGTCCGTTTTTTTGAAAATTATTTAGATCTCTTACCTAGGGTAGATGCGGTTTGTATCGCTGTCCCCACACGGTTACACCATCGAGTCGGGATGGACTGTCTGCAAGCGGGAGTACATACCTTGATCGAGAAACCGATCGCCGCTAGTATTAGTGAAGCGGAATCTTTAGTCAATGCGGCAGCCGATCACGATTGTATTCTGCAAGTGGGTCATATCGAGCGTTTTAATCCCGCTTTCCAAGAGTTATCGAAGGTCTTGAAAACCGAGGAGATTTTAGCGATTGAATCCCATCGCATGAGTCCCTATTCCCAACGCGCTAATGATGTGTCGGTGGTGTTAGATTTAATGATCCACGATATAGATTTAATTTTAGAATTAGTCGCCGCTCCCGTGGTGAAATTAACCGCTAGTGGTAGTCGCGCTGCCACTGATTCCGGTTATCTCGATTATGTCACTGCAACCCTTGGTTTTAGTAATGGAGTGGTGGCTAATTTAACCGCTAGTAAGGTGACTCATCGCAAGATTCGTCGTTTAGCAGCCCACTGTAAAAATTCTCTCACGGAAGCGGATTTTCTCAATAATGAAATCCTCATTCACCGGCAAACCACCGCTAACTATAGCACCGATTACGGTCAAGTTCTCTACCGTCAAGATGGTTTAATTGAAAAAGTTTATACCAGCAATATTGAACCCCTACACGCGGAATTAGAACATTTTGTTCATTGTGTGCGCGGTGGGGACCAACCTTCCGTCGGTGGGGAACAAGCTTTAAAAGCTTTACGATTAGCTAGTTTAATCGAACAAATTGCCCTTGATGGTCGCGTTTGGCAACAATCGGACTGGAATTATCAATATCTTAATTCTCCCGTGATTACTGCTTCTTGATTGTTTCTACCCCGATTCTTTAAATGAGAGAATTGGGGTGAGAAACCAAAATTAGTTATTTTGAGAACTTTCCAAACATTTTTCTGAGGATTTTTTTCCACACCATTGACTTTCACAGGGAACTCCATCACCGTCTCCATCCATTTTGACATTGGGGCAATTTCTCAAGAAAAAAGTCGCTTCTGCACAGGAGGTCATCTGGGAACAGTGAGTTCTACCATCGCACCGAAACTGTGGAGAAGGACTAGGTTTTTTCTGGGGAGTGGGACGATTATTGTTGTTAGCTACGGCTAAATTATTGAGGGTTTGATTGCCAGAAATTGGTGATTTTATTGATATTTGTTCGCTCAGAAAACCCAGAATTAAAATAACAATTAATTTTTTCATAAAATGCTTGCTTGATTCTCTGCTCTTATCATAGTACTAGATAGGAGACAGGATAATAAATCAGAGTTATTCCCAGGTAAACGTTTGGGGGGGGTCAAGCAGCCAGTGGCACTGACTCTTCCGATTATTTGTTAGTATATGGAGAAAAACACCATGAAAATTAGCCCTAACGGACAAATCACTATTCCCCCTGATATTCAAGAAAAGCTTGGGTTGTTACCCGGTACAGAAATCCAGCTGGAAGTGATTGGGGATATCTTGCAAATTCGCAAGCCTAGAACCCTAAGCCGGGGAAAGCAACTGATTGCCGCTATCCGTGGCAAAGCAACTAGCCGTCTAACAACCAACGACATCATGCAAGCGACCCGTGATACTAAATCCGGTTATTAAAGACTGATTATTTAGGGCTTGCTGAATAAATCTAAAAACCTTGCTGGATAAGACTTTTAGACTTTTTGTCAATCCAAAAGTACCGGCCGTGGGAGTGAGCGGGGGGAAAATTCAGGTACTTTTTCCCTGAAAATTAGGTAATTGACCAGATGAAAATCGGTAAAACCCTACACCCCACACCCCACACCCCACACCCTGCCCCCACGAAAAACTTTTTGCCGCAAACCCTATTTAGAGTAAAATTTCCCTGTGTTGAATTGCTAATTTATGGGCGGGAAAACCTTCGTACTCGGCTAAAGTTTTCGTGGTTTCTTTTAACTTTTCAAAGCCTTCAGGGGTGACATAAGCCAAAGTGGAGCGCTTGAGAAAATCATAAACCGAAACCGCCGAATAGGAACGGGCAAAACTTCCCGTCGGCAGCACAGCATTGACTCCGATGGCGTAGGTAGCCATAGAGGAAGGAGTATGATTTCCCAAGAGAATTTCGCCAGCATTTTTAATCTTGCCCAGAATGGCAAAAGGATTACTAACTAAAACCTCTAGATGTTCCGGGGCGTACTCATTGACAAAATCGAGGGATTGCTGCAAACTATCGGTTAAAATTATGCCCCCATAGGTGGCTAAACCCGCCTCACAGAATTCCCGTCGCCAATCCGGGAGTTTTTGCAGGTATTCCTGTGCATATTCACTAGCAGCGATCGCCAAATCTTCACAGTGGGTGACTAATAAAGCCGCCGAATCCGCCCCGTGTTCCGCTTCAATTAATAAATCCAAGGCCGCTAAACGGGCATCGCTGGACTCATCGGCCAAAACTATCGACTCACTTGGACCGGCCGGCAAACCCACATCCACAGTGCCGAACAGTAACCGCTTGGCCGCCGCCCCATAGACGCTGCACGGACCAGTAATTTTGTCAACCCTTTTGATATTTTTTGTTCCCAAAGCCAAAGCAGCGATCGCTTGTACGCCCCCTAATTTATAAATTTCTCTGACTCCAGCCATGCGTGCCGCCACCAGAGAAACGGGTTCCACGTTGCCCTGTTTATCGGGGGGAGTGCAAACGACCACTCTTTCCACTCCTGCCACCATTGCCGGGATGGCTAACATTAACATCATCGAGGGAAAAGCACCGCGGCCCCGGGGAACGTATAAACCCACATTGGGGATAGGAGAGATTTTTTCGCCGGCAAAGACACCGGTTTCAATTTCTGCCAGTAGTGTTTCTTCCGGCATTTGGCGACGATGTACCTCTTGAATATTCCGGAAAGCCTGTTCAATGGCAGTTTTTACTTCCGGTTCAATTAACTGAAAAGCCCGCTCAAATTCTGCCTCGCTGACTTTGATATTTTCTACCGTCGCACCTTCGTAGTCAAAACGCCGCACATAGTCCACAACGCCGGCATCTCCCCGTTCGCGGATGGTTTCTATCACCGTTTGAGCGACTTTGAGGGCGTTATCAATATCTAACTCGGCTCTTTTCTGAAGTTTTGCCCGTTCCGCGCTACTTAATTGCGAAAGTTTTAATATTCTAACCACTATTGGTGCTCCTACTGCCCCCCGTCCTCTCAAGAATAGCGGGGAATCTGAATCTTTTTTGATTATAATGCAGATCATGTTTAAGCTCTCTTGCTCTTCTGTAAATGCGATCGCTCTTAGTTTATTATGGGGGGCGAGTGGTGCTGTGTGGGCAGAAACGGATTTAGACTTAGATCCGAAAATTCGGCAAGAAAGCCCGGTTTTAGAGCGTTGGTTAGAAAAAATACCCGATATCGCCGAAGATATTCGCCGCGATCCCAGTTTTCGCACGCGTATCCGCTTGGGATATGCAGAGTTTCCTTCTAGCGATAATTCCAGTGGCGTGATTTTGGGGGTAGAAGATGTGTTTTTCGGTCAAACCAGTTTAACCCTAAGCGGCGATTATCAGACGGCTTTTAACGGCAAAAGGACGGCAATAGGAGGAAATTTACAATACTATCTCCTCCCTTTGGGTGATTATGTCAATCTGGCTCCGATGGTGGGCTATCGTTACATTCAAACGGGAAATTACAGCACTGATGGGCTTAACTTAGGATTAAAGCTCAAATTAGCTCTTTCTCGCACGGGGGCGGCAGATATCACCGTTAGTCAGAGTTTTATCTCCCCCGGTGGTGATAACGAGGTGGGATTAACTACTCTTTCTCTTGGTTATGCGATTACCTCTAATTTACGTTTAGCTGCCGATATTCAAGCCCAAAATTCCCGCGCTCGTAAAGATAGCTCCGTGGGAATTTTACTAGAATGGCTGCCCTAATTAGGTTCGTGGGGGCAGCTTGTGGGGTGTAGGGTTTTACCGATTTTTGGGACGTTTGGCAAAGCTGGGTAAAAAAAGGAATTGGGAGAAAAAATTTTAATTCTGCGTCAAGGATTGTGCAAGGTGACTGGGCAACACTTTGGAATTCTGCTCAAATGCCCCTATCATGAGGTTGACTTTACTACCGATCGAGTTTAAAACTTATATAATTGTGGGTCTGAGGAGTGAAAACAGTGAAAAAAGTTAATTTTAACGGCCAACCTTTCCATTTTATCGGTATTGGCGGTATTGGGATGTCAGCCCTCGCTTATATCTTAGCCAAGCGCAATTTACCCGTGTCTGGCTCCGATTTACGTCCTACTCATATCACCCAACGGCTACAGGGAGCGGGAGCGCAGATTTTCCACCGTCAAGAGGCAAATAATTTAGCTTTATTTCATTCTCCTGTCCCTCAAAACAGTAGCCAAACGGTTCCGCAAGTAATCTGCTCCACGGCGATTAATGACCATAACAAGGAATATCAAGCGGCCAGAGACTTAGGATACCCAATTTTTCACCGTAGCGACGTTTTAGCAGCTTTAATCGCTGATTATGACAGTATCGCCGTTGCTGGAACCCACGGAAAAACCACCACTAGCAGCTTAATCGGTTACGTTTTGTTAGAAGCGGGATTAGACCCCACGATCATTGTCGGTGGTGAGGTGGACGCTTGGGAAGGTAACGCTCGTCTTGGTCAAGGTCGTTTTTTAGTGGCAGAGGCCGATGAGTCCGATGGTTCCCTAACCAAGCACGCCCCGAAAATCGGCGTAATCACTAATATTGAGCTAGATCACCCGGATCATTACCATAATTTAAGCGAAGTTATCGATACTTTCCATGAATTCGCCCATCAGTGCCAGATTTTAGTCGCTTGTTTAGATTGTGACACGATCGCCGAGCATTTCCGTCCGACAATCAGTTATAGTCTCGATCCCGAAAAAGGTGCCGATTACACCGTCAGCGAGATTATCTATGAACAGGGAATGATGAAAGCTTCCGTCTGGGAAAAAGGCAGTTATCTGGGACAAATGGAAGTGAAAATCCCGGGGCAACATAATATTAGTAATGCTTTGGCAGTGGTTGCTATCGGACGTTATCTCGGTTTAGAATTTGCCGTTATTGCCGATGCGATCGCTACTTTTGCCGGGGCAAAACGCCGTTTTGAACACAAGGGAGAAGCAAACGGCATTACTTTTATTGATGATTATGCCCACCATCCTAGCGAATTGTTAGCCACGTTAGCGGCGGCAAAATTGAAGGTAGAAGGCAAACAGTACCAACGTTCGATCGCTATTTTCCAACCCCATCGCTACAGTCGCACCACTGCCTTTTTAGAGGAATTCGGCTCCGCTTTCAGTTCCGCCGATGTGGTAGTCTTAACGGATATTTATAGTGCTGGGGAAGTGAATATCGATCACGTCACCGGGCAGCAAGTGGTCGAACAGGTGAGAAAACACCATAAAAATGCCTACTATCACCCCGAATTGAGTTCTTTAGGTCAATTCCTGCTAGAAATTCTCCAACCAGGGGATCTAGCCATGTTCCTCGGTGCTGGCAATCTCAATCAAGTTATCCCCGAAATGCTCTCTCTTTACCGCGAACAATTAGCAGTTAGAGTATAGGATTCAGTTATCAGTAATCAGTTATCAGTTATTAGTTATCAGTTATTATGTTTACTGATTACTGAAAATGCTCCCCAACCCCCTAAAAACCTATGATTAAAACCTCTGTTTCTCTAGCTGATTTCACTTCCTACCGGGTGGGGGGAAGAGCGCAATGGTATGCCGAACCAGTTAATCTAGAGGAATTAAGAGAAGTGTTCGCTTGGTGGCGAGCGCAAGATTTACCCTTGAATGTTTTGGGGGCTGGTTCAAATTTACTAATCAGCGATCGAGGTTTACCCGGACTTGTCCTCAATACTCGCCATCTGCGATCGAGTTGTTTTGATGCCGAAACTGCTACGATTACAGCAGCAGCAGGGGAACCCCTGCCAAAAATAGCTTGGAGAGCGGCAAAAAGGGGCTGGAGGGGCTTAGAATGGGCGGTGGGTATCCCCGGTACGGTGGGGGGGGCTGTGGTGATGAATGCGGGCGCACATACCTCCTGTGTGGCGGATCGATTAGTGCGGGCGCTGGTATTAAATCCCGATGGTCAGTTAGAAACTTTAAGCAAAGAAGATTTAAATTATAGTTATCGCAGTTCTTCTCTGCAAGGGGATCAACGTTTAGTTATCGAAGCTACATTTCAGTTAGAAGCTACCGATAATTGTGAGGAAATAATGGCAATTACTACCCATAATTTACGCCATCGCAAAAGTACCCAACCCTATGATCGTCCCAGTTGTGGTAGCGTTTTCCGCAATCCTAAACCGCAATTTGCCGGGGCTTTAATTGAGGAAATGGGATTAAAAGGTTATCAAATTGGTGGAGCGCAAGTATCAGAATTACACGCTAATTTTATCCTGAATATTGGTTCAGCAAAAGCCTCGGATATTCTGCGTTTAATTCGCCATGTGCAGGAACAAGTGTTCGATCGCTGGTCCCTCTGGTTAGAACCAGAGGTGAAAGTTTTAGGGGAATTTGACGGGATTTAACTATTTTTCTCGATAACGGTTGAACTCAGCCGCGATGGGCTGGAGTGCGACAGCGGATATTTTTATAATCCTCTAGCATGGTGCGTTCCCCAAAAATCTATTGGTGGGGCAGTAGGAGCCACATTAGGGAACGCACCCTACGGCTAACGTTCCCAATCACCCGCCGCAGATAACCTTGAACTCTAACCGATAACCTTTCGTCGGTCGGTGTGCATTGGGGTTGTTATGCTGTGTCACCAACAGATATGATGCGCCAATCACCTTATGGAATAAACAACCGACCAGCCCCCATATAGTCTTGGATATCGATCACAATTTCTACAAGCCTTTCAACGCAGCGTTCTCGATAGTCAGATTCGTTGACCCTATCCGGATCGCCAATCGTAATGATCGGAAATGAAGTCGGTTGATTTTCTTCACGCATTACTTGTTCCAACGAGTCTTCACCCTTCGCATTCCGGTTTGCCGTAAGTAAGAGCATCCCGTTGGTTTGGGCAAATCTCCAAACTACTCGATCATTGCTGTCTGCGGGTAAGCCAACGTCTTCAAATGTCCTCAACCGAATTAGAGCGAGATCTAATAACCCGCTAACAACAAGACTTCCATAGATCAGAATTGCCTGCCGATTCAAGTTGTAATCAGCCAGAACAATCATTGCTTCTTCGCTTCCCGCTTTGCTCTCCGTTCCTGAAGTTTAGCTCTAACCGCTTCATAGCCTGGACGAGGAGGAGTAGCAGCGATCCGAGCAAAACGTTCGCGATTCCTCTCTTCCCAAAATTGTTTAGTTTCTGCGGCAGTCTTTAAAACCTCCTGATATTCCGCTTCCACTTCTGTTCGATGTGTTTCAATGTAGGAAAGGGCAGCATGAATCTGAGCATCTGTAAGATTGAAGGCATCACGAATAAACTTGGGTGGATACTGAGCTTTGAGATAATCGATTACGTCATACAGAGTAATACGAGTATCCGCAATTGTAAGCCCTCGCTCTGTGCGGATTATAGCTGTTTGTCCATTCGATGCCAGTGCCATAGCAGTCTTAGCTTTTAATCATTTAATTCCATAGTAGCGCACAAAAAAAGCAAGGGGAGCCAACGCCCCCCAACAACTGATTCACAAAATCCTTAATCCTCAACCCAGACCTTCAAAATGTATTTCAGCCTCGTTCCTGCATCTAGCCAGTAATGAACTCCAACATCTGGCAGTTCAGTATCATTTGTGTGAGCGTCACCCCGTCCTATGCCATCATCAAAGGGAGTAATACGGTGTTTGGAAACCTCTTTGTGGAATTCCACCCGTGTTATTCTTGCTCCGGTGCAAGGAAATTTATCGTCTCCTCACTTACCAAGCATACCAGATTCGTAAGTTCTCGAAACATCAACTGCTAGTCATTCAGCCATAATAAACCTCCTTTTTTGCTGTAACTTTTCCGTATATCACGCCCAAAAGCGTGTTATCCAGATTAGCCTACTGCTAGTGGAGCGGTAGGAGCCACATTAGGGAACGCACCCTACAAGATTGCGATCGCTCTGCAACACGGTCGTTAGATATCGTCCGCACTCTTCTAACTTCCAACATTCAACATCAACGCATTTTGCATATCAGTTCGAGTATTCGCAACAGAAGCGTAGAATTCATCAATTTGAGCATTGACTTCTCGACATCTCTGTATCAATGAATCTAGATTTTCCAGACGCTTGTTCTTATTCAGATATTCTCCTTCTTTTAGTCGTTGTTCTAATGAGTCAATTGAGTTAGATAGGGCATCAATTTCATTATCAATTATCTCAACTAGAAAGCCAACCCGACTATTGATAAACTCATCAGCCTGAACACGGTATTCACGCACAATCTTCTGAGCGTACTCAGGAAACTCTGTCATCATCATTTCGCGTCGCTCATCACGTTGTTTGACTAATTTATAGCGCCCATAAAAAGCACCAATTAGAGCTGTAGCAAGAATCCCCAACCCAACAGGAGTAGAACCCACACCTAGAAGCGCAACAACCTGAGGCAGGGAAGTAGCAGCACCAACCCCTGCCAGTACAGTCCAAGTTCCCCAGGTTTTGGACATAAGGTCTATAGTATCCTTAAATGTCTTTGTTTTCATATCCTCGTACTTCGATGCAAGGCGCTCCTCAACCTTTGCAGCAGTGATATCAACTTCTTCTTTAGAATTTTCTTCTACAGCTTTTTGCTGCGCAGTTAAGGCTTCTTCTAGTAAATGGTTCACAAGCTCATTAGTTTGGCTGTAGAAAGATTCCCAAGAACTTACCCACCTTGGAATAAGAGACTTAGAACTGCGACTCATCCACTCCCTGACCAAGATGACTTTCTCAGTCTCAATTTGATGAATCTCTTTTTCTTTCAGAACATCACTCATCTTTATCTTCTCATTCAGCTTTTCTTTCAGAAAAGCAACTAAATCATCAGGATCACTGCCCGCAAAAGCCCGCCTTATTGCTACTTGACCAAGTTCCCTCAACTCTTTCTCAACCATAGTCTTTTTATCAATTAGTATTCTACGTTGAGCCTTATAACCAATAATTACATTTCTAGCTTCTGTTACTGGCGTTGATTCGGACAAGTACCTCTGCCTTATATCATGAGTCAGTCTCAAAAGAAGCTTTTGTGCTTCAGATGCAAGCTCAGCGAGGTGCATTGGACCGCTAGTATTTTGGAGATAGTCATCAAATCTTTCTCGAAGAAGAGCCATTCTACTCTCAACTATGTACCTCTGAGAATTCTCATGAGACTGAGCGGAAAGGGCTATCCCTTTTGCTTCAAGCGCTGGTGATACAGGAATGAATCCCTCTCCTATAAATGTACTATCTGCCCGACCCTCCACTAGGAAGTTTTGCTCGAGGAACTCATTGTTTGCATCACGAACGTCTTCCCATTGAATCTTTCCACTACCTGTATCAATATCCCATGCTCTATCTATCTGAGTCAGAACAAAAAATACGGGCTTTCCAGTAAGCTTGTGATGGGTATAAACGTCTCCTAGAAGTTCTAAATCTTTTTCATCGAGCGGCTTGATTGCACCAGCCACATAAGCAATACAATCTGCCTGTTGAACGAAATTTCGGATTACCCCTTCATAATTAGCACCAATAGCTCCAAACCCGGGTAAATCGTATATTCTTGCTTTCATAATTGCTGAGCTAACACCAACCCTTGCCGTCCGGACGGTTCGGGTTCTATCTTTATTTGTGAGACGTTGGGATACTGCATTGGGCAAATCTGTAACGTATGCCTGAATTATTGCAAGTGTTGCCGGAGTTTTCTGCTCCCAAACATCTGAACCTTCAAATAGAACAGCAAATTCATCTGCTTTTCCAGAAACAACAGGCTCTACAGCTACAGGGCAATTACTAGTGTGACGGGGAGAAGTGGGAAGCAGAGGTGCATATTGATCTCGCCCCTCGCGTTCATACCAATCAACCTTTTGATTTAATCCGCTAATCAGAAAGCTCTTTCCTGAAGAAAATGCTCCAAAAAAAGCTATACTCAGAAGCTCTGACTTTGCCCTGTCTTGAAGCAATCTAAAGTTTTTCCCGCCATAGCCATTTTTAGAAATTAGACTTTCTTGGCCAACTTCTTTAAGCAATTCTTCAAAGTTTTTTGTAATCATTTCTAATGAGTTCATTACGCACTCATAGGAGCTACGTAATGCAACAAACACATCTTGTTCTTGCAAAATCTCTTCTTCCACAAACAGATCTCCTCTAACAATAAGAATTTGCTTAAGGTCAAAAGGTACACAATTAAGTTTATCCGAACCAGAGAATCAGCGATCTAATCTTGAAAACCAGTATAGACCAGTATAGCGCCCTAAAGCAAGCCCTGTAACCCTTGAACTCGGTAATCTAACATCCGAAATGGAATTTCCTCCTTATCCTTGCTCTTGAGGTTTAGGGGTTACTTTCAGAATGGGGGTCGCGATCGCATCCTGCTTGTCAGTTGGCAGAGTTTTTCATCGTGCGATCGCTGGCTCAAGTCGCTTAGTCAGATGCAGCACATAAGATATAGCAATTTTGTAGGGTGCGTTAGGCGGTGATAAGCTTGGAATGAAAAAACAAAATTAGTAATCCGCCGTAACGCACCAGTTAAGTATTATCAAAGTTCTCATCAACCAGAAGCTTAATCATGCTTGCCGCGCTGCTTTACGCGCAAGAAAGCGATCTCGCAATCCCTGGGGGTCAAATCTCTCTTGATTGATTACCCGAATCTCCTGTGCTTGCTGTTGTCGCTGTTGCAAGTAGGATTCTACTTCCGATTGGTGCTTGAGGTAAAAAGCGATCGTGGCGTAAACGTCAGCTAGGTTTAGTGATGGGTAACGATTAACGATTTCCTCTGCTGTCGCACCCTGATGAAATAAGGTCATAAGCATTTTCGTCGTCGTGCCTAGAATTTTCTTGTCTAGTACAGCATCGCTACCATAGCACGATCGATTTAACTTGACTAGGAATGGATAAAGGCAAATAATCAATTAATCGATCGAGATCAAGACTCAATGTCTGATAACTTGTTATTGGTGGGGTAGGAAATCACCTAAGTCACCCTGTTGAATTATTAATTGTCATTAAAAATGTTTAAGCGATCGCTTTTCTTGCCCCTGTTAATTTTATCCCTTAGTTGTACGCTGCTTTTTAGTGCTTGTCGTCAACAAACAGCTAATAATCCCCCAGCAACGACAAATAATAATTCAGAAACTTTAAAACTTTTATATTGGCAAGCACCGACGATTTTAAATCCCCATCTCTCCACGGGATTTAAAGACTCAGAAGCGAGTCGCATTACCTTAGAACCTTTGGCTAGTTTCGATGAAAAAGGGGAATTAGTTCCTTTTTTAGCGGCAGAAATTCCTACTATTGAAAATGGGGGAGTTGCCCGGGATGGTAAAGCGGTGACATGGAAGCTAAAAAAAGATATTAAATGGTCAGATGGTACTCCTTTTACTGCCAAAGATGTCATCGCTACCTATAATTTTATTACCAATCCGAAAACTGGTTCTACTAGCGCTGGCAATTATGAAATAGTTAAAAGTGTGGAAGCGATCGATCCCCATACAGTTAAAATAACTTTTAAGCAAGTTAATCCCGCTTGGTCATTAGTTTTTGTGGGGACAGAAGGGATGATTTTACCCGCTCATCTCTATGAAAAGTATAGCAATGAAACGGCACGCCAGGCCCCTGCTAATTTATTACCGGTGGGAACTGGCCCCTATAAAGTGGTAGAATTTAAACCGGGAGATACGGCAGTTTATGAACCAAATTCTTTCTTTCGAGAAGCGGATAAATTAGGTTTTCAAAGAATAGAATTAAAAGGAGGAGGTGATGCCACTTCTGCGGCACGAGCGGTTTTACAGACACAGGAGGCGGATTATGCCTATAATTTGCAAGTAGAGGCTAAGGTTTTAAGTGATTTAGAAAAAGCGGGTCGAGGTCAGTTAATATCTAGTTTCGGTTCTTTGATTGAACGAGTTTTATTTAATTTGAGTGATCCCAATAAAGCTACTTCTGAAGGTGAGAGGTCTAGTATTAAGTTTCCCCATCCTTTTTTAAGTGATGTGAAAGTAAGAGAAGCTTTATCTTTAGCCGTTGATAGAGATACTATTGCCACGCAGCTTTATGGTATTACTGGGAAAACAACTCCTAATTTTATTGTGATGCCATCGGAATATAATTCGCCCAATACTAGCTATGAATTTAATCTAGAAAAGGCTAATAAATTACTAGATGATGCGGGATGGAAAGATAGTAATGGTGATGGCACTAGGGATAAAAATGGGGTAGAAATGAAATTAGTTTTTCAAACCACTGTCAATCCTCTCCGTCAGAAAACCCAAGAAATTATCAAACAAAGTTTACAAGCGATCGGGATAGGAGTAGAATTAAAAACTGTTGATGCCAGTATTTTCTTTTCTAGCGATCCTGCTAACGATGACACGGTAGAAAAGTTTTATGCTGACCTACAAATGTACACTACCGGTAATAATAGTCCCGATCCGAAAGCCTATTTTAAAACCTTTACCTGTAGCGAAATTCCCCAAAAAGCTGATGGTTGGGCCGGGGATAATTATGCTCGTTATTGTAATCCTGAATACGATAAATTATGGCAAGCTTTTAGTCAAGAATTAAACCCAGAAAAACGGCGAGAAATAGCGATTAAAATGAATGATATGTTAATTAACGATTTTGTGATTATTCCCCTAGTTCATCGTGCCGATGTGGTGGCAATTAGTAATAGTTTGTCGGGGTTTAAATTAACTCCCTGGGATAGAAATACTTGGAACATCAAGGACTGGAAGCGTAGTAAATAAATGCTCAAATATTTTCTGAGAAGATTATTATTTTCGATTCCCACTCTTTTAGCTATTAGTATGGTGGTTTTTGGCATTTTAGCCCTAGCACCGGGGGATCCGATGGGAGAATTTGCCGCTAATCCAGCTATTACGGAAGCGGTGCGAGAAAATATTCGCAAAAGTCTCGGATTAGATCAACCGCTTCCCGTGCGTTATGTCAAGTGGTTGTTAGCATTTCTTCAAGGAGATATGGGCTATTCTTTCACCAGTCGCAGCCCAGTTTTTACCCTCATTTGGCAGCGTTTACCCACAACTCTCTGGATTGTCGGTATTGCCTATATGTTCGGGGTTTTAATTGCTTTTCCTTTAGGCGTAATTTCAGCAGTCAAGCGCTATTCTTGGTTAGACAAAATCATCTCTACTTTTTCCCTGCTGGGCTTTTCTTTACCCACCTTTGTGACGGGATTATTATTAATAATTATCTTTAGTGTGCAGTTAAACTGGCTACCATCTTTTTATAACAGTACCCTAAAAATCAGTGATTTTAATAGTTTGATCGAGCAGGTTAAACAGTCAATTATGCCCGTAACTGTATTAAGCTTATATCAAGGGGCGATGTTGATGCGTTTTGTGCGTTCTTCCGTAACTGAAGAAATTCACCAAGAGTACGTTAAAACTGCCTTAGCTAAGGGACTAACTAATTTTTCTGTCCTAACTAAGCATATAGTTCGCAATGCTTTAATCCCCGTTGTCACCCTGATTGCTCTCGATATTCCCTCAATTTTTACCGGTGCTTTAGTCACAGAACAAGTGTTTCGTGTGCCGGGTATCGGTGCTTTATTAATTGATTCTATTTCCCGCAGTGATACCCCCGTAGTGATGGCGATTACCTTTATCTATGGGATTTTAATTGTTATCTTTAACTTAATTGCCGATTTAACCTATAGTTGGCTCGATCCGCGAGTCAGATATTAACTATGAACATCATGCGATCCTTACACACGGGGATTTTAGTCACCGATCTAGAAAAAGCTGTTAACTTTTACGAAAATGTTCTAGGATTGACTAGAATCGATCGCCCTTTTCAATACGATGGGGTTTGGTATCAAGTGGGAGATTATCAAATTCATTTAATTGTCGATACCAATTATCAAAACTACCGTCCCAATCCCCAAAAATGGGGACGCAATCCTCATATTGCCTTCGCTATTGATGACGTGGCGGCCATGGGTAACTATCTAGAAAGTCAAGGTTATACAATTCAAATGAGTGCCTCGGGTAGAAAGGCATTATTTGTCAGTGATCCCGATGGTAATATCCTAGAAATGAGCCAAATTTAGCCTGAAAAATTCCCCAATATGTTAGACCAATTACAGACTCAACTCTATCACCTTGAACAATACGCCGATCGCTTAGTGACTTCCCAACTAACTCACCTTAGTTTTGTCAGTATTGCCGTGATTTTTCTAGCCGGTTTACTCACCAGTCTTACCCCCTGTATGCTGTCGATGTTGCCGATTACCGTCGCTTATATCGGGGGTTACGAAAATAAAGGTCGTTTAGCGGCTTTTTGGCAGTCCACATGGTTTTCTCTGGGATTAGCCACCACCTTAGCGGGATTGGGACTAATTGCCGCTACTTTAGGAAAAGTCTATGGACAGGTGGGGATCGGTTTACCAATTATCGTCAGTGCGATCGCTATTTTGATGGGGTTAAACCTCTTGGAATTATTACCCCTGCGCTTCCCCTCCCTTGGCGCTACCGATTGGATTACCGGGGATTTTCCTCCGATTTTGCGGTCCTATCTTCTCGGTTTAACATTTGGTTTAATCGCCTCTCCATGTAGTACACCTGTTCTAGCAACTCTATTGGCATGGGTGGCAAATACGGGGGATTTAAGCTTAGGAGGGGGATTATTGTTATCCTACACTGCCGGCTATGTTTTACCGCTAATTATCGTCGGTTCTTTTACTGCCTCGCTGAAAAGCTTTCTTTCCCTACGTCAATGGTCCGGGTGGATTAATCCTGTCAGTGGGGTTTTATTAATCGGTTTTGGAGTTTTTTCTTTATTATCCCGTCTGCTGTGATGGTGGAGAGTTATGATAGATAATTGGCTAGAATTGCAAAACTTTTAACTATGACTATATCGGAAACTTCCTCAAATTTAAAGAATAGACCGCCTCAATGGGGACGGAAATTTATCCAGACTATTGCCGATCTACGATTGGCAATTATCCTCTTACTTTTAATCGCTATTTTTAGCATTTCTGGGACGGTAATAGAACAGGGTCAATCTCTATCTTTCTACCAAGCTAATTATCCTGAAAAACCCGCTTTATTTGGGTTTCTGACTTGGAAAGTTTTATTACTATTGGGATTAAATCATGTTTATAGCACTTGGTGGTATCTATCATTATTAATTCTCTTTGGTTCCAGTTTAACCGCTTGTACCTTCCGACGACAATTACCCGCTTTAAAAGCGGCAAGAAACTGGCAATTTTATCAACAATCTCGCCAATTTCAAAAACTGGCTTTAAGTGCCGAATTAGAAACTGGTTCCCTAGAATCCCTCACCCCCCTATTAGAAAAAAAAGGCTACAAAGTTTTTCTAGAAAATAACAGTCTTTATGCTCGTAAAGGTCTGATCGGTAAAATCGGCCCGATTATCGTTCATGCAGCCATGTTAATTATTTTAGCAGGAGCGATCTGGGGAGCGTTAACCGGGTTTTTCGCTCAAGAAATGGTAGCTAGTGGCGATAGTTTTCAGGTGAAAAATATTATTGAAGCTGGACCCTTATCTAAAAATTCTCTCCCTAAAGATTGGGGGATTAAAGTTAATCGTTTTTGGATTGATTATAGTCCTAAAGGTGATATAGAACAATTTTATTCTGATTTGTCGGTGATCGATAATCAAGGACAGGAGATCGATCGCAAAACTATTCAAGTTAACCAACCTTTGCACCATAAAGGGGTGACTTTTTATCAAACCAGTTGGGGAATTGCTGGGGTAAAAGTACAGGTGAATAATAGTCCGATCCTACAGCTACCGATGGCTAGTTTAGACACCAAAGGTAATGGACAAATCTGGGGAACGTGGATTCCGACTAAAACCGATCTTAGTGAGGGAGTTTCTCTTTTAACCAGAGATTTACAAGGTACGGTAATCGTCTATGATGCTAAGGGAGATTTAACCTCTGCTGTACGAGAAGGAATGACGATTCCTATCAATGGAGTTAATCTAAAAATAGTCGAATTAGTGGGCAGTACAGGGTTACAAATTAAGGCAGATCCGGGAGTACCGATTGTCTATTTAGGTTTTGCTTTATTGATGATGGGAGTGGTAATGAGTTACTTTTCCCATTCGCAAATTTGGGCTTTACAATCGGGCGATCGCTTTTATATTGGTGGTAAAACTAATCGCGCTCAAGTCGGTTTTGAACGGGAAATAATTGATACTATCGAAATGTTAAAGTTAAAGTAGAATTGACGTTAATCTGGTGTCGTTTCCCGATCAGTAGGTAGGTGTTAAAAATTTTCTGATCCCCCCACCTATCGGCACCCCCCTTATCAAGGGGGGCAGGGGGGATCAGAGGCAAAATCTATCTTATATTTAATTAGAATCACTTACTTAAAAAGTTCTGTTTATCTATCTTTTGCCTTTTGCCTACCCTAACCAAGAACTTAATTTTGTTCAATCACTTATATGCCAGAATTGCCAGAAGTAGAAACAGTGCGTCGCGGGTTAAATCAAGTTACCCAGGGCAAAAAAATTATCGGTGGGGAAGTATTATTACAGCGTACCCTAGCCTACCCTAATTGTGAGGCAACTTTTCTGCAAGGAATTGCTCAGACTACGATTACCAATTGGCAGCGCCGAGGCAAATATCTCCTCGCCAATTTAGATAATGGTAGCAGTATCGGGGTTCATCTGCGTATGACCGGACAATTGCTCTGGGTAAAAGATACCACTCCCCTGCCGATTCATACGCGCTTACGCTTCTTTTTTGCCAATCAGCAAGAATTGCGCTTTGTCGATACCCGCACTTTCGGGAAAATTTGGTGGATTGCCGCCGATAAAACCCCAGAAAGCGTGATTACCGGTCTCAAAAAACTGGGACTAGAACCCTTCGATCGCAATTTTACCCCCGATTACCTCTATAGTCACTGTCAAAAAAGTCGTCGTCCGATTAAAACTTTTCTCCTCGATCAAAATGTAGTCGCAGGAATTGGCAATATCTACGCGGATGAAGTTCTTTTTAAAAGTGGTATCCATCCCCAAACTGCCGCTAATCTTTTGAAAATTGAGCAAATAGACTTATTGACAAAAAACATTATTTCTGTATTGGAAACTGCAATCGCTGAAGGCGGCACCAGTTTTAGCGATTTTCTCCACGTTACGGGAGTTAATGGCAATTATGGCGCAATGGCCTGGGTTTATGGTCGTACCGGCGAAAATTGTCGTCTTTGCGGTGCAACTATTGCCAGAATTAAATTAAGTGGGCGCTCGGCTCATTTTTGTCCCCAATGTCAAGTCTCAAGGGAATTATGAATTATGAATTATGAATTGGGGAGTGGGGAAGTGGGGAAGTGGGGAAATTGAACTAAAACCCCAAAACCCCAAAACCCCAAAACCCCAAAACCCCAAAACCCCAAAACCCCAAAACCCCAAAACCCCAAAACCCCAAAACCTGTCCCCTCGATTCTGCTGTAAGCTAATGGCTAGATGGTCAGGTCACGGAAATCGATGCAAAGTTCACTGAAAAGGATTATCATCGGAGCGAGTTTTTTTCTCGCTACGGTAGTCGGAGCAACTATCGGTTATATGGCCTACGGTTGGAGTTTTCTCGATGCCGTTTATATGGTGATTATCACCATATTTGGGGTAGGTTTCGGGGAAGTTAAACCGATTAACACTCCCAGTCTGAGAGCTTTTACCATGTTAGTTATCGTCTGTGGGACCACCTCGGCCGTTTATGTGGTGGGAGGGTTTTTTCAGATGCTCACCGAGGGAGAAATTAACAAAGCTTTTAGCGATCGCCGGATGAATAAAGAGATGGAATGCTTAGAAAATCACGTCATAATCTGCGGTTTTGGGCGCATAGGACGCATCCTAACCACTAAATTGGCAAAAACAGCCCAATCCTTTATTATCGTCGATAATAACCCTGATCGGATTCGATTAGCTCAGGAAAAAGGTTACATAACTCTTAATGGTAACGCCACCGATGAAAGTATTCTCCAAAAAGCCGGCATCGACAAAGCGCGAGTTTTAGCGACGGTGTTGCCCGATGATGCCCTAAATGTCTTCATCACTTTAACCGCAAGAGAACTCAGTCCGCAACTATACATCATCGCCAGGGGAGAATATCCCAGCACCGAGAAAAAATTAAAACTAGCCGGAGCCGATCAAGTGGTTTTACCTGCTACCATTGGAGCGGAGAGAATGGCTCATTTAATCACCCATCCGGCCGCAATCGATTTTTTACAGGAAGATGAAGGTAGGCGCAATCTTAACGAATTATTAGCCGATATCGACCTGCAATTTGAAGAATACTCGATTTTAAGCGATTCGCCTTTTTTGGGACAACCCATCAGTCAGATGGAAGTGCGGGGACAGGGTGCTTTTATTATCGTTGCTGTGCGTCAATTTGATGGTCGTGTCATCGCCCATCCCGACAATTCCACCATTCTACAGCAAGGCGATACGGTGATTTTATTAGGTCATCGGGGCGATGTTCCTAATTTTGCCCGTCGTTATGCCTTGCGTCGAGAAATGCGCTATCGGGGGTCTTCTTGGTAGGATATTTACCCAGAAAAAAGTTGAGCTTTTCTGGAATTAATTTCGCTGCCGATGGAGATAAAACTAACTCACTAATTATCTCCAGGGACAGCTATGAAATTAACCTATCGCGGCATTGCTTACGAGAAAAACCCCACTGCCACCGTTGCTTCCAGTCCGATGATTTTAGGTTATCGTGGTGTTCCCTATTTAAAAAACCGTGGTGTTGCTCAAACTATTCAGAAACAGGTAGCCGTTACCTATCGCGGTCAAGCCTATCATATCATGCAATCTTTAGCTTCTTTGCCCATGGAAAAACCCTCTTTAAGTTTTTAACTTCTAGTTCATTTTTCAATCAATCTCTTTTAAATATTGTCAATTAATGATCACAGCAATTACCTTAAACGGGTTTTATCTTCCCTCTTGCTACAAGGGGGATTTTTTACTTGTTTTTGCCAGCAAGGAATAACTACCTAAGCAAAATTAATTACACATATTTTTTCCTTCCGCAGTTCCCCAGTCCTGATGTTCCCCTTTTCCAGATTCTGAATTTAATTTTGTCGAACTGCTGATAGTTATCAGTTTTTTGTAGAATAGGGAGATTGAGAAAACGAATACCTGCCCCTATGACAAGATTCCCTTTGACTGGTCGCTATTCTGGTTTATGCGTCTTGCTCACTTTATTCTGGTTAAGCGGTCAATCTTTACCGGTGCGAGCAGAAAAAATCTATAGTCCCGTCCCCCTCATCCTCAATAAAGAAATTAACGATACTCTCACCGACAAAGATATTCCCACGGGTGAGGGGGGGTTTGCCAGAGATTATACCGTAGATTTGGAAAAGGACGATCAGGTGGCCATCGATCTGAAATCGGAAAACTTTGATGGAGTTTTAATTCTCCTGGCCGACGATGGTTCCACTGTAGCGGAAAATGATGATGGTCCCGATGGTGGCACTAATGCTCTCCTTTTTGCACGGATTACCGAGTCGGGTAAATATATTATTCGGGTGAGAGCTTTCGGAGAAACCGGTGGGGGAAAATTTACCCTGAAATTAACCCGTTTACGGGCTGTGGAGGGCAAAAATTAGCTAATTATTGTCAAAAAAACCAAGAATAGAGCCTCTGTCCACTCCACCACCGCACCGTAGGTATCGCCGGTGTGACCGCGAAGACGACGATATAACCAGTAACCAGTAAGCAGAGCGAGGGCGATTCCGGCACTAATGGCGATTATTCCCCACCTTAGACCGCCAAATAGGGCGATTAACCCCCAAATTACTCCCCCACAGTCCCAGGGCAGACAAAAAGCCACTTTATGAAAGGCTCCCTTGCCGGTGGGTTTGAGGTAGGGATAAAGAGCGATCGCCATTACTTGCCCCCAACGTCCCCAAATTGGCGCTAAAATTAGGGCTAAGGCTCGATTATCGCTTAAATCAGTCAAGGCGGCGATTTTGAGCAGCAAAACCATAGTCACGGCCATGACTCCAAAGGCCCCGGTAACACTATCGGCCATAACCGCTAAACGACGCGGGGGGTCGGTGACAGCTAAACCATCGGCCGTGTCACTAACTCCATCAAGGTGTAGTCCTCCCGTCAGATAAACCCAAACCCCCACAAGGACAACCGCACGAGTCAGGGGTGGCATTCCCAGACCAGCTAGAGTTATATCGAGCAAAACTAAAATTAAACCCAAAAATAAGCCCACTAAGGGAATCCATCGGGCAATTCTGCCAAAATCAGGCCAGGCAATCGGAACCGGAATAATCGTGTAAAAAGCGATCGCACCTAAAAATGAGCGAATTTCTTGACAAATGAAGTTAAATATGGTAATCAATCTCCCCAATTCGATTCTGGTGTGGCAGTGTTTCTCATAAAGATGAAGTATAACCTAATTTTGTATCGGCCAGCCTGTGGGATTTTCAAAAAATAAGAACGCCTATAATAATTCGACATAACACGGTTACTTGTAATTTTATTAGGAAAAGTTCTTGCGATCGCTCTATAGGAGAGTAATATGCGGAAAGATTTGTTAAAAAATGTGTATTTGGTGTGATATGTGGAAAGTTTCTGTATAATATGTAGTTAGATTGACCCAGCGTAATATTAATATAGATTACTCCTACTTAGGTTCTAGGACAATTGAATATGCCAACAACTGACGAGGATAATGGCAAGCCGATAGATAATTCAGAGTTAAAAGATGTTGTAGCTCTAGCAGCTTATATTGAGCAATTGCTCATGTCTGAACAACAGTGGATCATGAACCGTTTATCATGGTTGTTCACCTCACAATCTTTTTTATTAACTGCATTTGTTGTTCTTCTTATTAACTCACAAAATTCTACTCCCTCTCCCTCTGTCCTTGTATTACTCTTTGGTTTACCTCTTTTAGGACTTATTTGCTGCGGAACGGTTGGTCTTGCTATAAGGGCTGCTGAGAGTGTGGTTAAACATCTTCTCGATCAACGTGATTTATTGTCAATTAGTATCACTGAAAAAGCCAATAGTATCACTGAAAAAGCCAAGTACTCCTTGAGGGATAATAAAGAAGCCAAGAGCCTTGCGAAAATTTCAAAGATTGGATTCAACCGAGAGCAGAAGTGGACTTTATCTCGTGGAGCACTACCTCACCTCTTACCTTGGGTGTTTGCTATTCTGTGGTCTGTACTTTGGGTTTCTTTATTTCTACCCTAGCCGTAGGGTGCGTTCCCTAATGTGGCTCTTACTGCTCCAGCGATCAATTTTTGGGGAACGCACCATGCAGATTGATTGCAGCTGTGGGTTAAAGTGCGATGGCGAAGGCACTGCGTAGCAGTACGCTGATCCTGTCGGTTGGGTTGGCGGCTGTTACCCAACACCCTCAAAACCAAGATTAAATAAGGTAGGATAGAGAGCGAAAAAATATTCTAGATTGCCGTGAATGGAAGCGTCTATATTGAAACAAGTATTTTTGGGCATTTAACCGCCAGACCCACTGACAATCTGATCGTTGCTGCTAATATCAAGATCACCCAAGATTGGTGGAACGAACATAGTAGCTCATTTACGCTTTACGTATCAGAGATCGTTGAAGATGAGGCAGCTAAGGGAGATCCGATAATCGCCGCTCAACGGTTAAACTTGTTACAATCCCTAATGCTTCTCGAACTTACAGAAGATGCGTTTGAACTTTCGCAAGCGTTTCTGACTCAAAGCAATCTGCCCCTAAAGGCATCTAACGACGCTTTACATATGGCATTAGCAACCGTCTATAACTTAGATTATTTGCTAACATGGAACTGCAAGCACATGGCAAATGCCCAAATTCAGCGTAAGCTGGCTCAGATTAGTTCTGATCTCGGATATATATTGCCAGTTATTTGCACTCCTTATGAGCTTATTGGATATAACCTAGAGGTTTAGTCATGTATAAAAATGAAATTCTCGATGAAATTCACAAGTATAGAGAAGAATACGCTCAATCGTTTCAATATGACTTAAGAGCTATTTTTAATGACTTAAAGCAGAAGCAACTGGCTCATAAAGATAGATTAGTTAGGTTGCCAATTAAGCGAGCGTCTAATAAATCACTGCACCCGACCGCTGGCTAAAGCATTCAATGGAACCGCTAAATCTATAGTGCGATGCCGAAGGCACTGCGTAGCAGTACGCTATCTCCCTAGGGTGCGTTCCCTAATGTGGTTCCTACTGATCCAGCGATCGATTTTGGGGAACGCACTATGCACATTAATTGCAGCTGTGGGTTTAAGTGCGATGCCGCACCTAAAAATGAGCGAATTTCTTGACAAATGAAGTTAAATATGGTAATCAATCCCCCCAAAATTCGCTCCCAGTATGGCAGTCTTTCTCATAAAGATGAAGTATAACCTAATTTTGTATCGGCCACCCTGTGGGATTTTCAAAACAGGAGAACGCCTATAATAATTCGACATAACAGACTTACTTGTAATTTTATAGGAAAAGTTCTTGCGATCGCTCTATAGGAGAGGAATATACGGAAAGATTTATTAAAAAATGTGTATTTGGCGTGAGATACGGAAAGTTTTCGTATATTGTGTAGTTGGTTCAAGGGATGAGGTCGAGTTGAAATAAGAAAGACGATCACAACCTAAAAAAGTCAACACTGTTTGGAGAAAGAAGAAAACATGGATTTTTTGATCGGACAGATTCTGCTTTTTGCAGGGGATTTTGCGCCGGCAGGCTGGGCATTTTGTGACGGATCTAAGCTACCGATATCTGGCTATCAGGCGCTGTACTCCATACTTGGGACCAAATACGGAGGTGATGGATTCAAGAGTTTTGCGTTGCCTAAATTGCCTACTGTCAAGGATGTTGATGGCGACGGAGAATCACGATATATAATCTGTCTGGAGGGTATATATCCATTTCGGGAAAAATAAATTCAGTGCGATCGCCGATCTTGTAGGGTGCGTTCCCTAATGTGGCTCCTACTGCTCCACCAATAGATTTTGGGGAACACACCATGCACATTTATTAAAGCTGTGGGTTTTAAGTGCGATGCCGCTCTTGTGGGACCAGTTGAGGAATGTTAGCGAAGATTGCCAATGTTTAGGTTAAAATAGAGGGGCAAAAGTTGCAACCGGTTAATGATAGTACGACCACCCCTCTACAGCCAAGAAGAATTTGCCCGACGTGGTAATCAGATTTATTAGACT
>NZ_JADBUN010000010.1:0-21435 GCF_020245625.1 Microcystis sp. M049S2
AAGTCCTTGAGCTAGAAGCGATTGGCGAACTCGACCAAATTTTCAGCTACATCAACGCTGTCATTGCCGCCAGAGTAAATGGTCATTCCTAAATCGCTCTACCATATTGTTCGACAACGCGCTAGGTTCCGGTGTGAATACTGTCACTATCCCGAACTCCTCAGTTCCGCCCCTCTTTCGATCGACCATATTCAACCCTTTATCCAGAATGCCCGACGGCAATGGATAGCCGGCCAACTCCATCCACCCAAGGATGACCCACAACAAGAAATTAGTGAGACTTAAGGCGTGGTTTAAAAAAGGTTGATCGGGAGTAACAAAAGCTTAATCCTGATTATTTATTTCCCTTTTTGTCTTTTGCATAAGTAGAAAACGGGTTTCTCCGAGAAACCCGTTTTCTGTGGGTTACTCAACGGATTTAAAAATTAGGTAAAACCCCACACCCTGCCCCCACAAGAAACTTTTTGCCGCAAACCCTAAATATTGGCTTTCTCTCTTTAACGGCTGATTCCGCGAAGTTGCTCCAGAAGTTGATCAAGAATGTCTTCCATCTCTTCCGGGCTTCTGCCCATCCTGACCGGTCCGCGCAGAAACTCTTTAACCGTTATCTTTTTATCGCGGAAGTCACGGACAAAATTATAGACTTTTTCGGTGGATTGAACTTGTAATTTCATCTCCTCTAGCATTTGCTCAATCGGGTCGATGCCATCCTTCTCACAAGCGCGACTGGCCCTCACCATCTCGCCTTCCGGGGTATTTCGCACCGAGCGCAGTTCTCTTTTCAGGTTCTCGTATTGCTTTTTAAGTAGTTCGTTATTGGTTTCAACCCTCTCGCACTGTCGTTTAAGGTCGCTTTCCGATGAGCCTTCAACCGCGAAAGAGTCCCCCATTTGATGCTGTCGTTCGATTTCGAGCAGTTTGGCAATATCTCCCTCTTTATAGGCACGGTTGACTTCCTTCATAATCTCGTTGTGACGCATCCGAGTTTCGGGATCCGTAACCTTGTCGGGGTGAAAAATCTCGGCCATTCTCAGGAAAGTGCGGCGTATTTGTCTAGATTCGGGAGATTTAGGCGAGCTTTCAGGTGATATCTCTGTTCCATCATCGTTACGGCCGTAGGAGTCTCCCCCAGAGAAGAAATCCTGCGCGGATTGCTCCGATGATCCTTCCGACTCTTCGTCTCCGAAAAGTTCGTCTAGTTCTTCATCTTCATCCTCAAATTTTGGGCTAATCACCCCCGTTAACTGAAGTGTCTCGTAAATTCCGAGAATCCTTTTTTTTGTCTGCTGCCCCATTTTTCTAGCAGTGAGGATTTCGTCAAAAAGGGCGTGTATTTCGCTGTCGAGGTCGATAAGTTTTTGATAGAGGGGTTGCCCTCTCTGGAAAATCTCTGTCGCCAAGGAACGCATCTGGTCGAGGAATTTCTTCAGTTCGTTGCGTTTTCTGCCAATCTGCTTGAGGAGCCACTGATGCTCCTCCTCTAAAGCTTGGAGACGAAAATGTAGGGAAGACAGCGCCAAGGCAGGAGAGGTGGGCGAATCAGAGGAGTTCGGTGATTTCGGCTGTTTGGATCTGGTCATTACTTTGGGGTGAAAGCATATTGTCCATTCTACCAAGCCGGAAGGAGCCGCATTCCTAAAACTCACCCTTGGCTCATTTTGTTGTTTCTCCCTACTCCCATCACCCCATCACCCCTGCGCCGGCGCTCCTGCGGAAACCTTTTTAAGTGCCTAGAAGCTAGATATATCAATGGTCTTAATTAATTCTTATCAATCGAATTAAATTTTTGTAAATCAAATTCTCGATCGGATTAATTATTTTTTCCAAATTCCGCTAGACTTATTTAGTAAGTTCAATCGAGATTCAATATTCCATAGCTAAATTTCTATAGCACAGGCTAGAAGGGAAGTTTAGCGAGGGATTCCTTTACCCATAATTCAGCACACATACTTGCTTTAGCAGCAGGCAGGAGATTCTATGTCAAATTTTTCGAGACGGAAATTCTTAACCACAGCGGCAGTTTCAGCGGCAGGGGCCGTTGTCCTCAAAGGTTGTGTAGGTAATCCCCCCGACACTACGGGTGGAACCACCACCACCGCGCCCGCTTCCCCGGTTGCTTCTCCCGTAGCGGTGGCCCCCGGAGAGGCCCCCGAAACCACCAAAATTAAATTAGGTTATATCCCGATTGTTGAATCAGCACCTTTAATTATTGCCAAGGAAAAAGGCTTTTTTGCTAAACACGGGATGCCCGATGTGGAAGTCTCCAAACAAGCAAACTGGGGATCTGCTAGAGATAACGTGGAAATTGGGGCAGATGCGGGCGGAATTGACGGAGGACAGTGGCAAATGCCCATGCCTTACCTAATTTCCGAGGGACTAATCACCAAAAATAACGTTAAAGTCCCCATGTATGTGTTAGCGCAGTTAAACACCCAGGGTAACGGAATCGCGATCGCGGGTAAACACGAGGGCAAAAATATCGGTTTAGACCTAAAACCCGCCAAAGATTACATCCTCGGCATGAAAACGACGGGAACTCCCTTTAAAGCCGCCTATACTTTCCCGAAAGCTAACCAAGACTTCTGGATTCGTTACTGGTTAGCCGCCGGTGGGATTAACCCCGATACGGATATTAACCTAATTGCCGTACCCGCAGCCCAAACCGTGGCCAACATGAAAACCGGAACCATGGATGCGTTTAGTACCGGCGATCCTTGGCCGGCGCGAATTGTAGCTGATCAGATCGGTTTTATGTCAGCTTTAACCGCAGAAATCTGGCCCTATCACCCGGAAGAATACCTCGCTATCCGCGCTGATTGGGTGGATAAAAACCCGAAAGCCACCAAAGCGGTGTTAAAAGGAATTATGGAAGCGCAGCAATGGCTCGATCAAGAGGCAAATCGGGCAGAAGCGGCGGCAATTCTCGCTAAACCGGCTTATTTCAACCTCAAGGAAGAAATTATCGCCGGTCCCCTCAAAGGAATGCAGAAAATGGGTGACGGTAAACCGGAAATCACCGACAAAAATAAAGGAGTTTTCTACTGGAAAGATCCCGTCGGTAGCGTTTCCTATCCCTATAAGAGTCATGATCTCTGGTTTTTAACCGAAAGTGTTCGTTGGGGTTTCTTGCCGAAAGAAACTTTAACCACTGCCTCCACCTTAATCGACAAAGTTAACCGCGAGGATCTTTGGAAAGCGGCAGCTACAGAATTAGGAGTTCCCGCAGCTGATATTCCCACCAGTACCTCCCGCGGTGTCGAAAAATTCTTTGATGGCAAAACTTTTGATCCTGCTAATCCCCAAGCTTATCTCGATAGTTTGGCGATCAAAAAATAGCGAGCTTTTACCGATAGGCTAGGTGCATAAAATATCTAGTCTATCAATCCCAAAAATGTTTTCTTCTCTCCCCAATCCAGTAACTTTATTTTCAACAAAGGAAAACGGCAAAATGGCAAGTAGCGTCAGCAGAAAAAGTAACGGTGGTTTCAACTTCAGTAAATTCTGGAAAAAGCATTCCCAAGATATTCTTCCCCCGATTATCGGTACCCTGGGTTTTCTGATTGTTTGGCAATTAGTCTCGATGGTGGGATTAATCAAATTACCCCCCCCATCCGACCTAATCACCAATGAACGGACTCGTACCTATTTAATGTATCCTTTCTTTGATCGTGGGGGCATTGATAAGGGACTATTCTGGCAAACTTTAGCGAGTCTGCAACGGGTATTAATCGGTTATTTTTTTGCCGCAGTGGTTGGTATTGGCGTTGGGATTATGGTCGGTTTAAATTCTTTCTTAAATAAGGCACTCGATCCCCTTTTTCAATTCCTGAGAACAGTTCCTCCTCTTGCTTGGGTTCCCCTATCTTTGGCCGCTTTACAACAAAACCAACCTGCTGCTTTATTCGTGATCTTTATTACCGCAGTTTGGCCGATTTTGATTAATACCACCGTCGGTGTCCAACAAATTCCCCAAGACTATATCAACGTTAAACAAGTCTTGCAATTGTCCAGCAAAAAATTCTTCTTCAAGATATTAATTCCCTCGGCACTTCCCTACATATTCACTGGTTTGAGAATTGCGATCGGTTTAGCTTGGTTAGCGATTATTGCGGCTGAAATCGTTATGTCGGGTATCGTCGGTATCGGTTTCTTTATCTGGGATGCCTACCAAAATAACTACATTAGCGATATTATTCTCGCTCTGTTTTATATCGGGGGTGTGGGTTTATTACTCGATCGCTTTATGGCTTGGTTGCAAACTCAAATCGTTCGTCAATAGGGGATTAATGGGGAAACTTTCCCCATTTTTCAAATAACTGAAAATTGAGCAAATTTAAGGAGAAAAAAACTATGAGTTTGTTTGTCGCTGTCGATAACATCGATAAAGTATTCCCCCTCAGTGGTGGCGGTGAATATGTGGCCTTGAAAGGTATCGATTTACAGATCAAAAAAGGGGAATTTATCTCCCTCATCGGTCACTCTGGTTGCGGAAAATCCACCCTCTTAAACATGATCGCTGGTTTAGATTTGCCCACAGAAGGGGTGGTGACTTTGCAAGGTCAAAGCATTAAAAAACCGGGACCCGATCGCATGGTAGTTTTCCAAAACTATTCCCTTTTGCCCTGGTTAACCGTCAAAGAAAATATCACTCTAGCCGTCGATCAAGTTCTCACCCAACTATCAGAAGATGAAAGAAAAGCCGAAGTCGAAAAATATATCGATCTGGTCAATCTTCGTCATGCAGTGGATAAACGTCCCAACGAATTATCGGGGGGGATGAAACAACGGGTAGCGATCGCTCGCGCCCTAGCCATCCGCCCGAAAGTCCTGCTTTTAGATGAACCCTTTGGGGCGTTAGATGCCCTGACTAGAGGTAATCTACAGGAACAGTTAATGCAGCTGTGCGAAGAATACCAAATGACCTCGGTAATGGTGACGCACGATGTGGATGAAGCGGTGCTATTATCCGATCGCATCGTCATGCTCACCAATGGCCCCGGCTCAAAAATTGGCGGTATTTTGGAAGTGGATATCCCCCGTCCCCGCAAACGCATGGAAGTGGTGGAACACCCCAGTTACTACAGTCTCCGGAGTGAAATTATCTATTTCCTCAACCAACAAAAACGGATCAAAAAACTACGCGCTCGCAAAGTCGAAGTGATTGCCCGTCACGGTTTAGAAAAAGTCAATCTAGAGATCGGTTTTGTTCCCCTCACCGCTTGCGCGCCCCTAGCAGTGGCCAAAGAAAAGGGATTCTTCACTAAACATGGTCTAGATGAGGTGAATTTAGTCCGGGAAACCAGTTGGCGAGGCGTTGTGGATGGGATCGCGGGGGGATTCCTCGACGGGGCGCAAATGCCTTCAGGAATGCCCACCTGGTTAACCGTCGGTGGTTATCAGGAGCAACCTTTGCCGATTGTCAGCGCCCTGACGATGACTCGTAACGGTAACGGTGTCACCCTCGCTAAACGCTTCTATGACGAGGGAGTGATTGACGGTAACGCCTTAAGACAGATGCTATTGGAATCGAGGGATCAGCGCCATATTTTTGGCATTGTTCACCCCTCCTCCATGCACAATTTGCTCCTACGTTACTGGTTAGCGGCAGCGGGAATTGACCCCGATAAAGACGTTCACCTCGAAACTATTCCCCCAGCCCAAATGGTAGCCGACCTGAAAACCGGTAGTATTGACGGTTACTGTGTCGGTGAACCTTGGAATCTCAGGTCCGCCATGGAAGGTATCGGTTACACCGTCGCCACCGACTTAGAAATCTGGCAGGGCCACCCAGGTAAGGCCCTGGGAGTTCGGGAAGATTGGGCCAATAAATACCCTAATACCCACGTCGCTTTAGTTAAAGCACTGCTGGAAGGTTGTCGCTACTGTGCCGAGGAAGGGAATCAGGAAGAAATTCGTCAAATCCTCGCCAGTCGTCAGTATCTTAGTACCAATATCGATTATATCCAACTGGGTGATCCCAACTCCTACGCGTGCAGTCTCGATCAACCGATGAAAGAATATGCACACCATCTGTTCTATGGAGATGGGGTAAATCGTCCCAGTCGTACCGAACACCTCTGGATGATGACCCAAATGGCACGCTGGGGCCACATTCCTTTCCCCCGTAACTGGGTAGAAATTCTCGAACGCGTCTGTCGGGTGGGTGTCTTTAGTACCGCAGCCCGGGAATTGGGTCTAGGGGATATTAAATATCGTCGCACACCGATCCTTTTATTCGATGGTATCGAGTTTAATGCCGAGGATCCGATCGGTTATCTCAATAGTTTAGAGATCAAACAAAACATCACTATGGCCGAAGTGGCTATTGATGCTCGTCCTAGTGCCAGTGAATCTCGCAAAATTGCCTAAAAATCGACTAAGGGGATAATTCCTAGCCAATTATCCCCGGCCATTGCTCCTATTAACTAATTTCCCCCAAAGACTAATCATGTACACTACCACCGACACCGTTAACCGAGCAACCCAGACCCCCAGTAAAGAAGCTTTTGTTACCATTGAAGGAGTTTCTAAGGTTTATCCCACTCCTAGAGGCCCCTACACCGTCCTCAAGGACGTTAATCTCAACATCAATGAAGGTGAATTTATCTGTGTGATCGGTCACTCCGGTTGCGGTAAATCCACCCTATTAAATATGGTGTCGGGTTTTTCTTCTCCCACCGATGGCATCGTTAAAGTTAACGGTAAGAAAATTACTAAACCCGGGCCCGATCGCATGGTAGTGTTTCAAAACTATGCTTTATTGCCTTGGTTAAGTGTTTTTGAAAATGTCTATCTCGCGGTAGATGCGGTGTCTCCCAATGCTCCAGAGGCACAAAAACGCTCGATCGTGCGGGAACATTTAGCGATGGTGGGTTTAACCGAAGCTATGGACAAAACCCCTCCCCAAATCTCCGGGGGGATGAAACAACGGGTTTCGATCGCCCGGGCCCTTTCTATCCGTCCCGAAGTATTAATTCTCGATGAACCTTTCGGCGCTTTGGATGCGATTACCAAAGAGGAATTACAGGAAGAATTGCTGAAAATCTGGCAAGATAAACGCTGTACGGTGTTGATGATTACCCACGATATCGATGAGGCCCTTTTCCTCGCTGATAAGCTGGTAATGATGACCAATGGACCGGAAGCGAAAATCGGCGAAGTGATGAATATTCCTTTCCCCCGTCCCCGCGATCGAGAGAGAATTATGGAGGATCCGGAATATTATCGTCTGCGTAACTATGCCCTCGACTTCCTCTATAATCGTTTCGCTCACGATGATGTTAGCTAGATGTGAGCATTTGTATTAGTTTGGGGTGCGGTTGACTTAATAGCGATCGCACCTAGATTTTTTTTCTAGGGAAGCCTTCTTCAAGTAAAATTATTTCTAAGTAGGGTTTGCTGAATAAATCTAAAAACCTTGTTGGGTAAGACTTTTAGACTTTTTTCCCCTCAAAAAGTGCCAGCACTTGGAGTGATCGGGGGGAAAATTCAGGTACTTTTTCCCTGAAAATTAGGTAGTTGACCACCTGAAAATCGGTAAAACCCTACACCCCACACCCCACACCCCACACCCTGCCCCCACGAAAAACTTTTTGCCGCAAACCCTACTTAATTGATCATGCTCAAACAGATACGGAAACTACTTATCAATTTCGGTCAACAATGGCGCGATGAAGATTTCATGAGGTCGATTCATCTCATTGAAAACATAGTTTCTAAGGTTTTATCCGTAGCCTTAATTGTTGTTATTATTGTTTCTCTTTATGATCTAGTAGTTATCTTAATCCAAGATTTATTTACTACGGAACCCGTCGGTTTTTTTAGTAAAACTTTAATTGAAATTTTCGGATTATTTCTCAATATTTTGATCGCTTTAGAGTTATTAGAAAACGTCACTGCTTACTTAAGAAAACACATCGTACAGGTTGAATTAGTCGTAGTTACGGCTTTAATTGCCATCTCTCGAAAAATTATTATTTTCGACCCCAATAAATACAGTAAAGATGATTTAATTGCCCTCACTGTGGGAACCTTAGCTTTAGCGGCAAGTTATTGGTTAATCAGGAAAGTTAATCGCGATAATCGTTCTTGAAGTAGTGATTAACTACCCAGACAGAATTAATCACAGATATTTTTTACTTCTAGAGTTGAGCAGTTCCGGGGTTCTCTCCTGCCAGAGTGTGAATTTAACTTTGTCCAATTACTGATTAGGGAAAGGGGTAGATTTAGAAAACCTAACCCTTCTAAATATTTACTCGACTCTGGAAATATTACCCGCTTTAATCCAACCTTCGCGACCATCGGACAGACGCACACGATGCCATTGGCCATCGCTGCTGGTTCCCACCACACTGACTTTAGTATTATAATCCAGACCGCCGAGACGAGTCGATTCACTGGTAGGTTCAGAGCGCAGACTTAAACCGCTTTGCCATGTCACCCGCGCTTGATAACCCTCGGATGTGGCTTCTCTTTTTCTTGCTTCGGGACTGGGTTTCGGGGCAGCTTTTGGTGCTGGGGCAGCTGTGGGAGACTCTTTCACCTCAGCTTGGGGTTGTTCTTGGACGGGAGTAGTGGGGATGGGTTTAGCAGCTTTTTCCTCCTTAGTTTCCTCTTTTTTCTCCTCGGTAAAGACGGGTTTAGGAGGATTAGAATTCATGCCAGAGAGAAGCATATAGGCGACAGCAGTAGCCCCACCGACTAAAATGACCACTCCCATGACAAAACCGACCATGAATTGCAATAAACCAGATAAACGCTTCATATTGGTGCTAAATTAACTGTTAGGATTAACATTAAAACGATCATCGCGAGAGGCTAAACGAGCTTTACCGGACTTAGCCCAATCCTGTAGAAACTGGATCTGTTCTTGAGCAGTGCGAGCCAGGGGGATAATCTGACTAGCGGCCTCAAGCACATCATCGGTGCTAAAGTCGCGATTTTGACTAAAACCGATGTGCATCGCTTCCACGATGGTTTGTTCGATTTCTGCCCCCGAAAAATCGGGAGTTTCGTAGGCTAGTCGCTTTATATCATAACTTTTTAGATTATGGGGCCGGACTTTCCCTAAATGAACGCTAAAAATCTCCTCGCGGGACTTTTGGCTAGGTAGTCCGACAAAAAATATCTCATCGAAGCGTCCTTTTCGCAACATTTCCGGGGGCAAAGATTGGATGTTATTAGCCGTAGCGACGACAAAAACGGGCGATTGTTTCTCCGCTAACCAAGTGATAAAAGTCCCGAAAACCCGCCCGGTGGTTCCTCCGTCGCCTTTCCCATCCACTCCGGCGAAAGCTTTATCAATTTCGTCTATCCACAGCACACAGGGAGCTAAAGCTTCAGCGAGATTAATCATCTGACGGGTACGCGATTCCGATTCTCCCACCAATCCGCCAAATAAACGCCCCACGTCTAGACGCAGCAGGGGTAAGTGCCAATGATGGGAAATAGCTTTCGCTGTCAGGGATTTACCCGTCCCTTGAATTCCCACCAATAGTAAACCCCGGGGATTGGGTAAACCGTAGGCGCGGGCGCGTTCACTAAAGGCACCACCGCGACGAATCAGCCAGTCTTTGAGATTATCTAGTCCCCCGATGTCAGAAATCTGCTCTGTGGCGGGATAAAAGTCTAATATCTGGGTTTGACGAATAGATTGGCGTTTTTCTGCCAAAATTAATTCCACGTCCTCTGGCTCAATTTTGCCGTGACTGGCTAAACATTTGGTCAAAACCCGACGAATTCTCTCTAGGGATAATCCTTGGGCAGAAAGCACTAATTCATCCAGGAGTGGTTCTTTGACGGGTTGTCCGGTGGCAGCGATTAATCGCTGGATTTCCTGTTTGATTTCTTCGCCACTGGGGAGAGGAAAATCGACGACGGTGATTACTTCGGTGAGATCCGAGGGGATAGACAGTTCGGGAGCGACGATAATTAGGTTTTTGGGCTGAGATTTCAGGGAACGGGCAAGATTTCGCAATTTTCTGGCGATGGCAATATCTTCTAAAAAGCGCTGGAAATCCCGTAAGATTATGATGGCGGCGATGTTAGTCGGCAGCTTTTCGACGAATTCAAGAGCTTGCAGGGGATTACGCCGAGCAAAGTTCTCATTATTGGGATTATCTTGATAACCATCCACAAAATCCCAGACATAGACAGCACGGTTATTGCTCTGTTTGGCAATATCGGCGATCGCTTTTTCGAGACGTTCTTCTTCTAAGGTGCTAACATAAATGAGAGGATAACGGGCCCGCAGCAGTAATTGAAATTCTTCACCAAAGCTCATAGCTATTCGTCTATAGTTTTTGCTATTTATATCGTCATCACAAAATATAGCAGTTAGCCGTCTCTTGGATATTTTAGTACAAATGCTCGAAGTTTCTCTCCGGATATCCCTGTTCTGGTGTAGTCTTAACGAGTAGTTTACTGCATTCCTCCTCAAGATGAAGTGTAACCTAATTTTGATATCTACGACGAGAGACCGACTCCTCAAAACAAAAACTTTCTACCTCACTATTAGGATAACTGCTATGTATGAATAATGTTATTGACCATGATCGTTTATTTAAGGAATTAATTGCGACTTTTTTTGTTGAATTTATTCAGTTGTTTTTTCCTGAGATTATCAATTGTTTAGAGCCTAATCAGATCACATTTTTAGACAAAGAAGTCTTTACAGATGTCACGGAAGGAGAAAAGTATGAAAGTGATTTAGTCGCCCAAGTTCAATTTCGAGGACAATCATCATTTTTCTTAATTCATCTAGAAGCACAGTCTAGCTCTCAACCAGAATTTAATCGGCGAATGTTTACTTATTTTGCTCGCCTGCATCAAAAATTTGCCTTACCAGTTTATCCGATTGTCATATTTTCCTATGAGCGTCCGCAAAAAGAAGCAATTCGTCAATATAAAATCCAGTTTCCCGACTTAAAAGTGTTAGAATTCAACTATCAAGTTGTCCAGTTAAATCGCTTGAATTGGCGGGATTTTCTCAATCAAGCTAATCCCGTCGCCGCCGCTTTGATGGCGAAGATGAAAATTGCCCCTCGGGATAGAGCAAAAGTTAAGGCACAATGTCTAAGATTATTGGTAACATTAAGATTAGATGCCGCTAGAATGCAATTGATTTCAGGTTTTGTCGATACCTATCTCAATCTCAACTCGTCCGAGGAGATAGAATTTCAACAGGAGATTAGCAAATTTATTCAACCCGAACAGGAGGGAGTTATGCAGATTACCACCAGTTGGATGCGCCGCGGTTTAGAACAGGGTTTAGAACAGGGTTTAGAACAGGGTTTAGAACAGGGGTTAGAACAGGGTTTAGAACAGGGTTTAGAACAGGGGTTAGAACGGGGTTTAGCAAGAGAAAGAAATCTAATTATTCGTCTGATTAAACGTAAGCTAGGAGCTATTGATGTGGCTCTAGAGAGTCGGATTATGACCTTGAATATTGATGATCTGGAACGACTGGGGGAAGCTTTATTTGATTTTTCAACAGGGGAGGATTTAACTAATTGGTTAAATGCTTTAGATTCTTAGTAATTTCCTCTTAAAATTCACAGAATGCTATTGATAGATATGAGTATAACTTTTGAAAATGCTATTCAACAAACTCAAGATTTACTAAATCAAATTGAGTTTTTAGATACCGATACAATTACTCAGAAAATTACTGAGTTAGTCTCAACAGAAAATGGAGCTAGAGGATTTTTTGTTACTTATTTAACCAGCGATTTACCCTATACAGAACATCCTAGTTTGGAGGTAATCACCGCTTTAAAAACTTCCCCGATATTGGTGAATGAATTATTAGTTAAAAATCTGGCCATGTCCACGGCAATGGTCATCTATCATCGCAGTCAAGGAGACGAAGCAAACGCCCAAGGTTCTGAGAAAGTCCAAGAAAAAACTGGTCAACTAATTAAGCAGTTATTATCGCAGTCCTTGGCGGAAAAATTACAACAATTAGCCACCAGTTTAAACACAGGACAAGGAGAATATCAAGCCTTTCTAGAACGCTGGGGATATGATGATTGCCAACGTCAAGCGATCGCAGGAATTATTCAACCTTTTCTTTAGTAACTAGGGTTTGCTGGAAAAGTTGGTTGGTGGGAGCAGGGTGTAGGGTGCGGGCTTCGGCCGTGAGCTCAGGCTTCGACGGTGAGCTCAGCCGAACCGCCGAACGGGTGTAGGGTGTGGGGTTTTGCCCATTCCGATCAATACAGGGTCCAGCACTTTTGGATGGCCAAAAAGTCTAAAAGTCTTATCCAACAAGCTTTTTGGATTTATTCAGCCGGAGTTCGGTATTTCCTAGTCAACTTTCGGGAGGTAAAACCGCAAGCCGATGATGGGATTTGAACCCACGACCAATTGATTACGAATCAACTACTCTACCACTGAGCTACATCGGCACATTGCCAACTTCCGATTATATCACGGACAATAGATACAAAGCTAGAAAGATTTTTTTATGAGCAAATCCCCTCGACTCGATCCCCAAAAATACGCCCGCTTGAAAGAGGAAGCGGCTAATCCCTACCGAGGTCTGCGGCAGTTTATCTATCTCGGTTTAGGTGCTTCTGGTTTTATCGGTGCGGTGGTTTTTCTAGCCCAATTAGCGGCAGGCAGGGACGTAGCCACCGCCTTACCCAATTTTGCCCTACAAATCGGTGTGGTGGCCCTGATGATTTGGTTATTTCGTCGGGAGAAAAAAGCTGGCGGTTGAGGGAGTAGCCACCGATAGCCAAAACAGTCTCTTCCCCTGAAGAATAAAAGTTAACATTAACTCCAGTCTTTTCGTGTTATGATCGAGCCGAGAGTCAAGATTGGTGTTCAAGTTCGTTTTCAGTATTAACTCGGTAAGTCTTTTACTTTAGTATTGTTCGGCTTCTCCCTGAATTTTGTGTCTCCACACCGTTTCGAGTATTGTTCGAGGATTCAAGTATTATGTCTATTTTTGTTGGTAATCTCTCTTACGAGATTTCCCAAGAAGATCTGGTCGATGTCTTTAAAGACTACGGCGAGGTTAAAAGGGTTCATGTCCCCGTTGACAAAGAGACAGGCCGCAAACGCGGTTTCGCCTTCGTGGAAATGGTAAGTAAAGGCCAGGAAACCGCCGCAATTGAGGCACTGGATGGTGCTGACTGGATGGGGCGATCAATTAAAGTTAACCAGGCCCGCGATCGTGAAGAGCGCACGCCCTTCAATGGTGGTGGTAGTGACAGAAAAAAACGCTATTAAGCTTTTTTTGTAAATAATTGTGGGAGGGTGGACAGGGTTCACCCTTTTTTTGTCGTTAATTAGGGTTTGCGGCAAAAAGTTTTTCGTGGGGGCAGGGTGTGGGGTGTGGGGTGTGGGGTGTGGGGTTTTACCCATTTTCAGGGGGTCAGTTACCTAATTTTCAGGGAAAAAGTACCTGAATTTTACCCCCGATCACTCCAAGTATCAGCACTTTTTGAGGTAAAAAAAGTCTAAAAACCTTATCTAACAAGGTTTTGAGATTTATTCAGCAAACCCCAAGTAAACTATAAGGAATATCGTCATCAGATTCTGATCGGCGATCGACTCTTTCTGTGTTATGATCGAGGCAAGAGTCAAGATTAGTGTTCAAGTTCGTTTCCAGTATTAATCCGGTAAGTCTTTTACTTTAGTATTGTTCGGCTTCTCCCTGAATTTTGTGTCTCCACACCGTTTCGAGTATTGATCGAGGATTCAAGTATTATGTCTATTTTTGTTGGTAATCTCTCTTACGACATTTCCCAAGATGATCTGGTCGAGGTCTTTAAAGAGTACGGCAACGTTCAAAGGGTTCATATTCCCGTTGACAAAGAGACAGGCCGCAAACGCGGTTTCGCCTTCGTGGAAATGGAAAGTAAAGCCCAGGAAACCACCGCAATTGAGGCACTGGATGGTGCTGAATGGATGGGGCGATCAATTAAAGTTAACGAAGCCCGCGAGCGTGAGGAGCGCGCACCCTTCAATGGTGGTGGTAGTGACAGAAAAAAACGCTATTAAGCTTTTTTTGTGAGTAATTGTGGAAGGGTGGACAGGGTTCACCCTTTTTTTGTCGGCAATTACGATCGCTGCTCCCCTCAAAACCAATAGAAATCTAAATGTCTGAGTCTCTCCAAAAGGTAACAAGTAAACTATAAAGGATATCGTCATCAGAATCTGATCGGCGATCGACTCCCGAATATATGGACAACAAAAACCCATGGAGACAACCTATACCCTAGCTGATGGGACTGAAGCACTTCAATGCCCCACTTTAGTCGAAGACGATCGCACGGGCATGAGTCCCGAAACCCTAAAACGGGCTTTTCTGGACAATCTATTTTATTTGCAAGGGGTTAACCGCACTAATGCCAGTCCCTACAATTACTATGTCGCCCTTGCCTACACCGTTCGCGATCGCCTGCTGCGTCGTTTTCTGAAATCCACCGACACCTACAAACAAGAAAAAGTTAAACTCGTCTGCTATTTCTCCGCCGAATTTCTCATGGGGCGGTATTTAGGTAATAATCTCGCTAATTTGGGTATTTACGACCTAATCAAAGAGACGATCGAGGAATTAGGTCTTGATTTTGAGGAAATTATCGAACAGGAACCAGATCCCGGCCTCGGAAACGGCGGTTTAGGGCGTTTAGCGGCTTGTTTCCTCGATTCCCTCGCTTCCCTAGAAATTCCCGCTATCGGTTACGGTATCCGCTACGAATTTGGCATTTTCCATCAAATGATCCAAGACGGTTGGCAGGTGGAAATCCCCGATAACTGGCTACGCTTCGGCAATCCTTGGGAATTACCTCGTCCCGATGAAAGTGTGGAAGTAAAACTGGGAGGCCGGACGGAAATCTATCACGATGATAAGGGACAGGAACGGGTACAATGGCTGCCGGAACGTCGGGTTTTAGCCATTCCCCACGATACCCCCGTCCCGGGTTACAAAACCAACACGGTTAATGCTTTGCGTCTCTGGAAAGCAGAAGCGAGTGAATCGTTTAATTTTGAGGCTTTTAACGCCGGGTTATACGATCAATCCGTGGCTGAAAAAATGGACGCGGAAACCATTTCTAAAGTCCTTTATCCCAACGATAACACCCCCGCCGGTCGCGAATTACGTCTCGCCCAACAATACTTTTTTGTGGCCGCTTCCCTGCAAGATTTAATTCGCATTCACCTAAAAAGCCACAAAAATCTGCAAAATTTCCACGAAACCGCCGCTATTCAACTGAACGACACTCACCCCGCCATTGCGATCGCTGAGTTAATGCGTTTGTTAGTGGATGAAAACGGCTTAGAATGGTCAAAAGCTTGGGCAATTACCCAAAAAACCTTCGCTTATACCAATCATACCCTATTGCCGGAAGCCCTAGAACGTTGGTCGGCGGATCTGATCGGGAAATTGCTGCCCCGACATCTAGAAATTATCTACCTGATCAATCACTTTTTCCTCGACGATGTGCGGACTTGGTTTCCCGATAACGAGGAACTATTGGGCAAATTGTCGATAGTTGAAGAAGCTGGTTGGGGTAATAAACAAATTCGCATGGCTAATTTAGCCTGTGTGGGTAGTCACTCGATTAACGGAGTCGCTGCCTTACACACCGAGTTACTGCAAAAAGACACCCTGAAAGAGTTTGCCATGCTCTGGCCAGAAAAATTCTACAATAAAACCAATGGTGTCACCCCGCGCCGGTGGATTTTATTGAGCAATCCCCAATTATCGGCACTATTTACCGAAAAAATCGGCGATAATTGGTTAAAAGACCTGAAGGAATTGCGAAAACTGGAACAATACCTTGATGATCCTGAATTCCGTCAGCGTTGGTATGAAATTAAACAGGCGAATAAGGCCGATTTAGCGGCTTATATGCTGAAAACCCGCAATATCGAGGTGGATGTTAATTCGATTTTCGACGTGCAGGTAAAACGGATTCACGAATACAAACGCCAACATCTGGCAGTTCTGCACATTATCGCCCTTTATAATCGCATTAAACAGAACCCTCAGATCGATATCGTGCCGCGCACTTTTATCTTTGGTGGTAAGGCAGCCCCCGGCTACTTTATGGCGAAGTTAATTATTAAGTTAACTAATGCTGTGGCTGAAATTGTGAATAAGGATCCTGATGTCAGAGGTCGTTTAAAAGTGGTTTTCCTGCCTAACTTTAACGTTTCTTTGGGTCAACGCATCTATCCGGCGGCGGATCTTTCCGAACAGATTTCTACGGCGGGTAAGGAAGCTTCCGGAACTGGTAATATGAAGTTTGCCATGAATGGCTCCCTCACCATCGGGACTCTGGACGGCGCTAATATCGAAATTCGCGAGGAAGCAGGGGCAGAAAATTTCTTCCTTTTTGGCTTGACAGCAGAAGAAGTTTATGCTAAGAAGGCCCACGGTTATGAACCGATGAGCTATTACAAAAATAATCGCGAATTGAAGGGAGTGATCGATCGAATCAAGAGTGGTTATTTTAGCCATGGTGACCAGGAATTATTCAGGCCGATCGTTGATTCTCTCCTCTACGATGACCAGTATATGCTTTTAGCTGATTATCAATCCTACGCTGATTGTCAGGAACAGGTAAGTGAAGCTTATCGCGATCGGGACAAGTGGACGCGGATGTCGATTCTTAACTCGGTTCGCATGGCTAAATTCTCTAGCGATCGCACAATCTGGGAATATTGTCAAGAGATTTGGAAAGTTAATCCGGTCAAGATTAGTTTAGAGGATTAAAAAACTCGGTCAAGTTCGGGTTTAGTCTTTGACTAGCCCGAATTCTGGAACCGTCGCCCCAAAAATGCTTTGTGAAAACGATAAAATTTATTATTTTTTGCTATCCAAAAACTGGCTCAACACTTTTGAGTTTTAGTGTGAATGATTCGGGGAGCTTTTTGATTATGAGGAAAAATAAAAATGTCAGTGATAATTGAACAAAACCTAGGGGAAATTTTATCTCAAATTAATCACAAATTAGAGAATTTACAAAAAGATGTTACAGACATCAAAATTGAGTTAACAGAAGCTAAGGGGGAAAGACAGGTATTAAAGGTGGAAATCGATAACCTGAAGCAAGATGTTAATGCGATTAAAAGTTCACAACAGGCTCAGATTTGGACATTGATCGGTATTTTAATTACGGCGGTAGGAGGGTTTTTAGTGGCAGTGGGTAGGTTTGTTATTTCGGGTAATCCTTAATTGCAATACCGTCTAAACCATGATTGAGAGTGATTGAATGATGGACTATGATTAGGTTATCTTTAGACAATCATGAGTATTTATTATTATGATAGTGTCGTTCTCTCGAAAAAATCACAGTCCATCACATAATCACATCAATCACAGTACAGACAATGATGGAAAACTATGCAACAGGGTTAGAAGAACAAGGAAATAATAAGTACCTAAGCAAAATTAATTACACATTTCGATAAAGCTTTTGCCTTTTGCCTCTTGCCTTTTGCCTATCTTCACTAGGAAATTTATTTTGCACGACTACTTACTCCTGCGGCTTGGTTACGGGATATAAGGTATAGAATCTTGTTAAGTACCTAAGCAAAATTAATTACACATTTCGATAAAGCTTTTGCCTTTTGCCTCTTGCCTTTTGCCTATCCTAACCAAGAAATTAATTTTGCACGACTACTTATGTAGAAGTCTAAAGCATGATCTATATGATTATTTAATTGACTGTCATTCTAGCCTGACCTATAATCATGGAAAGCTCAATCAGGAAAGTGAAAATGAGACAGGTACTTACAGCGAGAATTTTTCAAGAAGATAATTGGTTTGTTGCCCAATGTTTAGAGGTTGATGTTGCTAGTCAAGGGGAAACAGAAACCGAGGCGTTAAACAATCTGCAAGAGGCTTTAGAATTACATTTTGAACCGCCTTGTGCGACAGTTATTCCCCAATTACAGAAGATAGAGGTAGAAATCAATGCCGCTTAAGCCTTTATCTTATCGTGAGATTAAACGCAAGTTGGAAGCGGCAGGGTTTGAAGTTATTAGTCAAAAGGGGAGTCATGTTAAGTTTGCCAAGGATACTCCTGAAGGAAAAAGGACAACGATTGTTACCTCCTTATAACAGGGAACAATCGGTACAATTAGCAGTATTTTAAGGCAAGCGGGATTAAGGGTTGATGAGTTTGAGCGTTTATAGTTAATATCCTCTATAGCATTCTGTGTCATAATCGCCCTATATCAAGGGGACTCATCCTATCATAGAGTCATCCGCCAAAAAACATCATAGTCCCTCATTCAATCATTCTAATCACAGTACAGACAATGGATGAACAACGCGCCCAAGCTTATGTTAATTTAATTGAACAGTTGCTCGTTTGTACTAATGATGAGGAACCCAATAATATTCGGCTCTTCTGGTTTCTGTGTGGAAACGAGGTCTATACTGATGGTTTCTTCGTCAAAATAGCCCTAAAAGTCTTGCCCGATAAGCATTTCACAATTCCATAAGCAAAAATTATCACACAAAGTCGAGAAGAGCCAATATTCTACAAGCAAATCAGGAATTGATTGATCCCCAATTTTTGCAGGTGATGGAAAGCTATGCAACAGGGTTAGAATAATAAGGATACAATAATAACCATGCAGATTGATTTAACACAAAACTTTGGGCAATATCTCAACCCTCAAGCGAGAAATATAGAAGAATATGAGGCGTTTTTAACTGTTGGGGACATTGACAACAGGCTAAGGTGTTGTTAGTATATCCAACATGAAGGCTACCGCGCTCATTCGTCGTCGCGTCATCTTGGCCCCAGACGCATTCGCAGAAGTCACTGTCTGGCTTGTTCCCCAACCAGTTCTGCCATCGGAGCATCCTTACAAATATCGTCTCGCTTACATAGTCAACGGCAAATGTGTGTTGCGATATGATAACGAACGCGGTAAAGGCGATCACCGTCATTTCGATGGTGTGGAGTCTCTTTATGCTTTCTCTTCGCCAGACCAATTGATGGCCGACTTCAACTCTGACATTTTGAGGTGGAATTATGAACACGGTCGTTCTTGAAGTTCGCTCCTTGACTGACACCCTTGCCGATGCCGTTCAAGCGATGAAAACTGGTCGAGCAGAAAAAGAAGTTCGTATCAGTTTTGCTACCCCCGAACTTCTCTGGAAAGTTCTGACTGCCAAGCGGTGGGAACTCCTCAAAGCTATGTGCGGTGCTGGCCCCATTTCTATCCGTGAGGCGGCGAGGCGAGTACATCGGGATGTTAAAGCAGTACATGGAGATATTACGGCACTTTTAAATGTCGGTATTCTGAGTCGTGTAGCAGATGGGAGCGTAGAGTTCCCGTTTGAAGCGATCAAGGTTGAATTCATGTTGCAAGCCGTTTGATCGCCGGATTAGTAGCGATCGCGAATAAAGAGGACACATGAACCAAAAGTATTATCATTCTCTCGAAATTATGGCTCTACCGAACCTGTCATGTCAAACTATCACCAACTCATACTTGTAAAGCTTGTATAATAGGGCTTTGAGTTTTTGTTAGATTGATATTTATCAACTTTAGAGCATTGCTGGACAGAGAGGGAGCTTGGGGAGTTTTCTACAGTGTAAGTTCGGAAGAACCGAAATTATTAAGGATACCCTAAGAATAAATTTTGAAAAGTATGGGTATCCTGCCAGCGATAGATTGAAAAATCGCGGCGATCTGACGTTAAAATTTTCCCATGCCCTAAGTTTTCAGCTAATACTACTAATGAAGCATCAGCTAGATCCATTGGTATATCTTCATAACGTTCCATGAGTTGTTGCATTCGTCTAACATGATTTGATTGTAATTCAAATACTTCAAAACCACCTGCTAAGAAATTTTGAATAAATAGCAGTTGAGCATGATTACCGAGACGAGTTAGCAAAAGGTAACAAGTTTCGGTGACAACACACCAGGTTGTTATTAGGGGTTCTCGCAATCTTTGAATTACAAGCTGTGCTTGTTGATGATGATGATCTTGCTCATTGGCGAGGGCCAACCAGAAGCCTGTATCAACTATAATCATGTTTGGCTGACCATTCTTCCTTCAGGATAGTTTTATAATTAGTAGAAAGATCGGGCGAACCTTGTCCACACCCAATAAAACCGCTTTCTTTCAGCACTTTAAGGGGATCTGAGTTACGCGGGTGTAGTTTGGTATATTGTTGCTCAATAACTTGATTGAGCAGGGTAGTGATATCCTGATCGCTATGTTGTTGGATGTAGGCGAGTTTTTCCCTTTGTTCTTGGCTAAGATGGATGGTGATGTCCATAGTCTTTCTCCTTAATAATGTCTAAACTATGATTAGAATGATTGAATGATGGACTATGACTAGGTTATCCTTTGTCCTTGACAATCACGAATATTTATTGTATCACACTATATCATAAGGTCGCTCTCTCTCAAAAAAAATCACAGTCCATCACATAATCACATCAATCACAGTAGACCTCTTGCAAAAGTCTTAAGTCGATCCTTGTACAGCAACATTTTTGAAGATTATCAACTACTAATAAATAATTAACTCAAAGTCCCTCCCATTATTGTTTCTATCGTTTGTTTTCGGATTTATGCAAGAGGTCTAGTACAGACAATGAATGAACAACGCGCCCAAGCTTATGTTAATTTAATTGAACAGTTGCTCACTTGTGCTGATGATGAGGAACTCAATAATATTCTGCAAGCTAATCAGGAATTGATTGATCCCCAGTTTTTGCAGGTGATGGAAAACTATGCAACATGGTTAGAACAACAAGGACATAATAATCCCGTTGCTTGGTTACGGAATATGGTGCAACAGTTGGGGCAATATCTCAACCCTCAAGCGGGAACTATAGAGGAATATCAGGGGTTTTTATTAGAAGTATTACAAGCAGAAATAGAGAGTAATAGCGATCCTACGGTGGTTTATCCGATCCTAGAATGCCGTCAACATCTGTTAGATGATACTTTTGCCCAAGAGTTGCAACAATGGGCGAGAAATGAGTTTTCTCAAGGGAAACCAGAAGAAGTGGCAGGTATTGCAGGGGTGATTGGAACTTTATGTATTCATATTCAACAGTTTCCCTTGGGAAGTCGGGCTAATAACCAAGAAATTGCCATTACAGGATATCACACTCTGTTAGAAGTTTATACCCGTGATGCTTTTCCTGAAGATTGGGCAACGACACAAAATAATCTGGGGATTGCTTATAGTGATCGCATTTTTGGGGAAAGGGCAGATAATCTAGAGTTAGCCATCGCAGCTTATAACCAGTCATTAGAAGTCTATACCCGTGATGCCTTTCCTGAAGCTTGGGCGGCGTTGCATAATAGAGATATGAATGGAGGAAATCAAAATGCAATGCCCTGAATGTAAATCTACCCATATCCGTAAAAATGGCATCAATAAACAAGGTAAACAAAATCATATTTGTGTAACCTGTGGCCGTCAATTTATT
>NZ_JADBUN010000100.1:0-2689 GCF_020245625.1 Microcystis sp. M049S2
CCAGTTGTTGAAAAGGAACCAGTTGTTGAAAAGGAACCAGTTGTTGAAAAGGAACCAGTTGTTGAAAAGGAACCAGTTGTTGAAAAGGAACCAGTTGTTGAAAAGGAACCAGTTGTTGTTGAAGTTGAAAATGTTTAATTAGGTATTGCTCCCTCTTGTAATAGCTGGGAGCAGCGGATGATTATTGCTAAGTACTGAGGAATTTTTTGGTCTAAGATAGCTATGCTAAATAGGAACTCTCCACATCTGATGACCTATAAAAAAATTGCCATTTATGAGCAAAGCTATCAACTTCCTGTTTTTAAAAATAGATACTTAAAGAATTTTCAGAAAATCATCAAAGAACGTCGGAAGTTAATTCAAGAAGGAGTTCGATACCATTACTATTTTGGTAAGATTATTAAACGAAAAGAAAAAATTACTCAACAAGAAATCTTGATCGAGACTCAGTTATTAATTAAAGACTATAATTTATTAATTAACGGACTAGAAATCTATCAAGACGGATATTATCGTTTTTTACTACAACTCAGTGACAATCTCAAAATTTTATTTTCCCAAAAATATCAAGAATTAAAAATCTTAGACTACGAGAGAATAAAGTTAGAAATTAAAAATAATAATAATCAAAATATTCTCAATCAACTCAAGCTAGAAAAACAGGAAAATTTTCGGGCAATTTTGCTACTGGGAAAAACATCTTTTTTGATGTTGAGAAAAACTAAATTACTAGGGGAAGGAGTTCAGAAATTAGCCGAGGATACTCAAAAGCAGAAAAAAATTGTGCAAGCAATTATTCAAGAACTCAAAACTTATGAGGAATTAAATCATTATCAACTCAAATCTCAAAGAGTTCGCCAAGAAATTGCGGATCTTGCCCAAAATGCGATTAATTTTGAAACCTACTTACAGGACTATTTTGCTCCTTTTCAATTATTAATAGAAGAAGTCATTAAGGTGGACGAAGAATTTTATGCAACAGTTGGAGAAATTAAGTATTTGGTAGATAATATTTTTCAACCTCAGCCTGATCTCTTAGAAACGTCAGATACCGCAATGAATTCTGAGTTTTTCCTAAATTTTCTAGCGACTGGTTACGAGAAAGAAGTAAGGTTAAAAGAGGCTTTTTCCTCTGATCAATTTAATGATTACTTATTCAATGAAAGTGAATGGTCAGAACAATTTATTTCCCTAGAAAAAACCATCAATAAATTATCTGATCATTTAGCGGGACAAGAGGCTTGTCAAAAAGACACTATCCCCAAAACTCCCCTGGCAATAGTTGTCTCTCAATTCAATCAAAACAATCTTGACAAATCTTCTAGTTCTAAAAATCCCCCGACTTCCCCAAGTATCTTAACTCAAGAATCGGCCGATCTTGATTATAATCAATTACAAGATTTGCTAAGAAAGCAACAGTGGCAAGCGGCTGATCGCCAAACGACCAAACTACTATTAAAAATTTTAGGTAAGACCTACTGGAATGAGGTTTATCCTCAAGACATTGCTCAATTACCTTGTTCAGAACTGAAAAAAATTGATCAACTTTGGCTGCATTATAGTAATGGTCATTTCGGGTTTAGTATTCAGCAGGCCATTTTCTCTAGTCTCGGTGGTTTAGTGGATTATGAAACCCAAAAGAAACTTGGCGATCGCTTAGGTTGGCGAAAGGAAGGTCAATGGCTCAATTATGAGCAACTAAACTTTCAATTAGAACCGAATTCTCCCCTCGGTCATTTACCCGTTCATTGGTTGATTTTTGAGGAAAATCTTTGTTATCCATCGGCCGAGGTTGCTGACAATCAAAACTCCGTCGCTTTCTGGAGAGTTGGCAATTGGTTATTGTGGCAACTTCACCTCGTTTTAAGTAAAATTCAAGCCTGTGGAATTATTCCTCTGTCTGACTTTTAAAACCATCACTTTACTAAATTGTCCGTCAAAAGTTGATCAAGAAGCCCAGTCGCCAAAAAGTCATCCACAAGATGGGAATATTAGGGTTTAGTTGTTAGTCGTTTACTATTAGTTATTCCCTCGCTCTTGTGGCAAGCGATTTTTTTGTTTAGGGTATCTCTTAGGAAAATTACTGCTGGGATAAATCACTTTTTTATCGACTTTAATCTAATGGAGACTTTCTAAACGACTTCTAAACTTGGTTGATTTTTATATTTTTTTAGTATTTCGTGGGGTTTAAGTTTTTGCTCATCTACAATATTTGTTGCTAAAATAAATCTTCCTAATTCTTGTCTTTTTTTGTCTATTTCTTCATTCTTAAGTTCAATTTTTACCTTAAATTTATTTTTTTTGTTGGCTTTTGAAACTATTTCAATAACTTGAACCTCCTTAATTAAGGCTTGCTGAAAATTACTGGAAGCCTTATTAAAAAAACGTTTCTGGCACTTTTTTGGATAAAAAAGTGCCAGAAACAAACGTTGAGAAATCGAGCCGAGGGACTCAAAACCCTTGCACTTTGGCTCTTCGATTTCTAAGGGTTCCGCTTCCAGACCTGCGAGGTCATTCTATTATTCTGATGTCCCCTCCCGACGACAGGGGCTCTTCTAGGTTCTGTGTGAGCATGGTATAATAGTAACACAGAACAGGAGGTGGGTTATGTGGATAAATTTTGATCAACTCCTCGATTTACCAAATGTAACAGTGGTCAATTATCAAAAAATTGATGAGACAATTTTCC
>NZ_JADBUN010000101.1:0-2620 GCF_020245625.1 Microcystis sp. M049S2
TAGCCCGATTGCATCGCAAAACACTCTGCTATTCTAAGTCTACAGAAATGTTAGGATACTCTATTCGTTTATTAATTCATTATCTGAAGTTTCAAGAAGTGCCTATTCCTTACTGATTCATAGCTTAATTCAGCAACGCCAATTAATCTATCTCCAGTGGCTAGAATTAGAAGAAATAGAAGGGGATGAAGAGATAGAAAATTATGCCCTGACGGTGATAAACTCCTGTCTTCAAGAGGTGCAAGAGGCAATTAATCGGCAAGAATATACTTTAGCTGAGGACTTTTACTTAAGAATTTTATCTTGGCGTGAACAATTAGCTTACATCTGGCACTATTTAGGATATTTATACTATATAATTAACTGACTAACAGAATCTTTTAACTGTTTGGCACGAGCCATCAACTTAGAGGAAAATCAAGCCTTATATCATTATACTATGGCCATGGTGCTAGAAAAACAATCCCGTTTAGATATAGCTTTATCAGCTTATCAAAAAGCGATTGATCTCAAGGCTAATTTTATCGATGCTTATAACAAACTGGGCAATTTATTTTATAAACTAGGGCAGCTAGAGTCAGCCGAAAAATTCTATCAGCAGGGAATTAATAAACAGGGTGATTTTTATCCTTTCTATATCAATTTAGGCAATGTCTATTTAGTTAAACAAGCTTGGACAGAGGCAAAAAATGCTTATAAAATCGCCCAACAACTGGCAGGAGATAGAGGAGAAATTAGTCAAAATCTCTCCCTTTGGGAAATTCTGCAAGCTGACCAAAAAAGAGCGGATCTTTACTCAGGTGATTATTTTTATCAAAGAAAAATCTATCAATTAGCATTAAATTATTATCAAAAATTATTATCAATTAACATAGAGGAGAGCAATTTTTATTTAAATTGCGCCCATTGCTATCTGATTCTCAAAGAAGAAAAACAAGCTTTAGAAGTGTATAAAAAAGGCATTGCCTATCATCCAGAAAATATTGATTTACATTTGCGCCTAATTTGGTTACTACAAAAGAATTATCCGATCGAGGTGGCAATTCAAGCCACTAAATCGGCTTTAGAGTATCTTCCCGATCACCTATCCCTGAAGTTAAAATTAATGCGGTTAATGCCAATAGGTTACACAACTCAAGCCGATATTATGCAATATCGATCAAACTACGAGAAACGGTTAGATAATATCTTGGAAAATCTTGATTTAAACACTACTAATCAACAACAAGAGGCTTGGAAAAGTATTGGATTAAGAACTAATTTTTATCTTCAATATCAAGCTAAAAATGATTTAGAACTACAAAAAAAATATGGAGAATTGGTTTATAAAATTGCCTCGGTTAACTTTCCCAATTGGGTGAAAAAGCCAACCATACCTACGGGAAAAATTCGCCTTGGCTATATTTCTGCTCACCTGCGTCATCACACGGTAGCGAAACTCTTTCAAGGATGGTTGCAGTGGCGAAATCGAGAGCAATTTGAAATTTACTGTTATGGGATAGATATTAATAACACCTGCGATAACTTTACCAAACAGTATCAAGAGCAAAGTGATTATTTTTATCAGTTTGATAATCTGGTCAATATAGAAAGAATTGCTCAACATATTTTAGATAATCAGTTGCATATTCTGGTTTATTTAGATATTGGTATGGATGCTCGCACTACCCAACTAGCAGGATTGCGTTTAGCTCCAGTACAATGTGTAACTTGGGGCCATCCAATCACCTCAGGATTACCAACCATTGATTATTTTATCTCCAGTGAATTAATGGAACCCACGGAGGGAGATAATCACTACAGTGAACAATTAATTCGCTTATCTAATTTAGGTATTGCCTATGCTAAACCCTCGCTTCCTCCCCAGAGGAAAACTTGTTTAGAGATGGGATTAGCCGAGGATAAAATCATCTATTTAAACTGTCAGAGTTTATTTAAATATCTGCCAGAAAATGACGATATTTTTCCTAGAATTGCCCAAAAAGTTACCAACAGCCAATTTATTTTTATCTGTCATCGTAGCGAATTTGTGACCCATTGCTTTCAGTCGAGATTAAGTCAAGCTTTTAATAAGTATGGACTCAATTGGCAAGATTACGGGGTAATGATGCCACAATTAGAACAAAATGATTATTTTCAGCTTAACTTATTAGCAGACATCTATTTAGATAACTTAAGTTGGTCGGGGGGAAATACCACCTTAGAAGCAATTGCCTGTCAGCTTCCAGTTGTTACCTGTCCGGGGGAATTTATGCGCGGACGACATTCCTATGCTATCTTGAAAAAATTAGGCATAACCGAGACAATTGCTACGGATAAAAATCACTATCTTGAAATTGCTATCCGTTTAGGTTTAGATAATCAATGGCGACAAACAATCAAAGATTATACTAAAATGAATATCGATACAGTATTTAACGATCAAACCTGTGTAGAAAGTCTAGAAAGATTTTATCAATCTGTAGTAGGAGAGGATAAATGGCTCTCTTAGGTTTGGTGGGCAAAATGTATTCTAAGATACATTCTTTCTGGCGAGCGAGTGGAAGGAACCACAAAGACACAAAGGACACAAAGATTGATCGATCCTCTGTAAGTTAAACTTATCACACAGAACCTAGAA
>NZ_JADBUN010000102.1:0-20155 GCF_020245625.1 Microcystis sp. M049S2
TACCAAAAAGCGATCGAGTTTCATCAACAATCCTTAGCAATCGATCGGGAAATCGGTGATCGGGGGGGTGAAGCGTATTCCTACATCGGTTTAGGCGCTGTTTACCAATCCCTAGGAGAATACCAAAAAGCGATCGAGTTTTATCAACAGTCCTTAGCAATCACACGGGAAATCGGTGATCGGGGTGGTGAAGCGGCATCCTACAATAATTTAGGTGCTGTTTACTATTCCCTAGGAGAATACCAAAAAGCGATCGAGTTTCATCAACAGTCCCTAGCAATCCTTCGGGAAATCGGTGATCGGGGGGGTGAAGCGAAATCCTACATGGGTTTAGGCAATGTTTACAATTCCCTAGGAGAATACCAAAAAGCGATCGAGTTTTATCAACAGTCCCTAGCAATCTTTCGGGAAATCGGTGATCGGGGGGGTGAAGCGAAAGCTTGGTTTAATCTGGGACTTACCTACTATAAACTCAAACGTATATCGGAAGCGAAAGAAGCATATCTTCAGTCGGGGAATTATATCAAGCATTGGGGTTAGCAGCGGATGTTCAAAAGTGCGATGATGAAATTCGGCAATTAGAAACCCGAAAATATCCCTTAATCGTTGCTTTCTTTCTGGGGGTGGTTAAGTTTCCTTTAGTTTTAATTGGGGTGATAATAGTGGCATTGTGGCGATTGTTAAAAAGATGGTTGAGGAAAGCATAATTATCGGTAGGATGGGTTAAATATCTCTTATTTTTAACCTGAGTTTCACATCTGCTAATTTCCCCTCATAACTACCCTAAAGTGAGAAATTATAGTAATATTTCTAAGGATTACCAGAAAAGAAAGAGCGCCACGCTGCTGTGCCGATCGCTCCTCCTAAAAGAATAATTAACGTCCAAACTTGATTTTTTTGGGTTCCTTCCACCTTTTCTAGTCTTCTATCCATCCCATCGACTTTCTCAGTTAGTTTTGTCTGTCCTACCTCTAGCTTAGTTAGCCGTTCGTCAATTTTATCAAATTTCTGGTTAAAATCCTTCTGTAGGCTATCAAATTTCTGGTTAACATCCTTTTGTAAGCTATCAAATTTCTGGTTAAAATCCTTCTGTAGGCTGTCAAATTTCTGGTTAACATCCTGTTGCAAGGTATCGATTTTTTGGTTAAAATCCTTCTGTAGGCTGTCAAATTTCTGGTTAACATCCTGTTGGAAGGTATCGATTTTTTGGTTAACTTCCTTGATGCTGTCTTTGATTTCCTTGAGGACGGATTCAAGACTATAAGTAACGGTTTCGTTAGACATTTTGGTAACATCCCTGGGAGTAATGATAGTACAATAATTTTATCTTAATCCTAAATCCGGTTATTAGAAACTGATTACCTATTGCCTAGTATTTAGTCTTATGGTAATAAGTAGCTGGTTATAATTAAATTAAAATAAAAATGTACTTTAGGTTCGATCCCCCCTGCCCCCCTTGATAAGGGAGGTGCTGATCCCCCCTTAATCCCCCCTTGATAAGGGGGGTGCTGATCCCCCCTTAATCCCCCCTTGATAAGGGGGGTGCTGATCCCCCCTTAATCCCCCCTTGATAAGGGGGGTGCCGATCCCCCCTTAATCCCCCCTTGATAAGGGGGGTGCTGATCCCCCCTTAATCCCCCCTTGATAAGGGGGGTGCTGATCCCCCCTGCCCCCCTTGATAAGGGGGGGATCTGACAACTTTTAACGCCTACCTACTTAAGTTAGGTTTTTTCCTTAGCCAGAATAAAGACGCTGCCCTCGCTGCCGCGGCCGATGCGGAGATCTTCATCGAGATAGGTGATATCGAGCCAACCTTTTTGTTCGCGATTATTGAAAGAAAAATCGAGGGGAGGAAATTTTTTGCCACTTTCGATCGCTTCGATAAATTCTTGGGGAGAATGATAATTAAGAAAACGTTGCAGACCGAGGATCGATCGCTCAAATTTGACCATGACCCGACGCTCGGAGGTGGGTTCAAAGGTAGCGGCGACGATCACTGCTCCTTCTAACCAAGGTACGCCGGTAATTTCAGCAATATTATAGAGTTTGGCCTTGTTCAGGTCGAGATATTGATAAATTTGCCCTAATTGAAAAAAAGGTAGGCGATCTAGCCCCAGAATGTCGCGGCTGCTGGTGAATAGTAAACGCCAATTGCCCCCTAATAGTTGTTTAACTTCGAGGGGATGAGGATGGGGATTGTGGTCCTCCAATTGTTCGATCGCCGCCAAAATCCGCACGCGGTCGCTTTCCGTGGCCAGGAGTCCGCGATTTCTACCAGCGATCAATTCTAGTAATTTCGCTTTGGCATCCATAGAATCTCCCTCATTTTATAAAGTACCTCGACCCGCCAGGCACTCGATCGAGGTTTTTGGTGGCCCGAAGAGGCCCACCCGCGCCGATGATTTCAGGGGTTCAACGGAGTTTTAACCTCGGTGAGCGGCATTTTTAACTGTTGGCCTCACTATTTTAACACGGATTAAATGCCTCGGTTTTAAAACTTTTTCATCACCGTAATTAAGTGATCGAAATAGGGAGCAATTGCGGTTTTTTCTGAGTCGCTAAAATAATCTAAACTGTATTGTTTTAAGGCTTCTAACCCCGAAATCATCGCCCCTAATGGTACTGATAGTATCTAAATCCCTATCACTGAGATAGCGAGTTTGATCATCCGCTTGTTGCCAAATAGCGATCGCTGCTTGCTGATAGGGCCAATTAGAGACTTGCGCTTTGATAATGTACCTTTTGGGCGAACGCAGTTCGCCCCTACATTGTGGACAAAATCGGTTACTGTAGGGGCGCAATGCTTGCGCCCTCCGAGCGCTCAGGTTTGCTGATCACTCTAAGTAGGGGGAGAGCCTTCGAGTGCCTCCGCAGCTAAGGGACTTGCGATTTTCTGGCTGGGATATTATTCCCACGCAAGTCCCTTAGCGAAACTGATGATTTTCGCTTTTGGGATTAATTGCTGGGCGCGCTCACTCAAAGGCATCGATCGCTCTCCGTCGGGTCAAATTAGGCGGTTAAGATCTCTTTTACCATAAATGATCGAAAAATTAGCGATAACTAGAGATTTTTTGCAATCTGCCCGGGAGGATCGCTTACAATGAACAAAGGCTAAATCATTATAATTTGATCATCATGTCAGTTTTAATAGCGATCGGTGTACTTGCCCTATTAATTGTTGTTCACGAATTAGGTCATTTTGCCGCTGCTCGTTGGCAATCTATCCATGTTAATCGCTTTTCCATCGGTTTTGGTCCAGCTTTAGCTAAATATCAAGGTAAAGAAACAGAATACGCCCTCCGCGCCATTCCTTTGGGGGGTTACGTTGGTTTTCCCGATGACGATCCCGATAGTCAAATTCCCAATAACGATCCTGATTTATTACGCAATCGTCCTGTTTTCGATCGAGCTATCGTCATTAGTGCGGGAGTAATTGCTAATTTAATTTTTGCCTATTTTTTGCTTGTTACCCAAGTCGCTACCGTGGGGTTTCCCCAAATTAACTATCAAGAAGGGGTAATTATTCCTGAAGTTTTCACTGCTGAAAATTCGGTCGCTAAACAAGCGGGAATGCAAGCGGGGGATATTGTTCTCGCTATCAATGATCAGCCCCTTGGTGCTTCTCAAAATGCCATTATTGACTTCCGTGACATTATTCAATCTTCCCCCGATCAACCCCTAAAATTAACCATCAAACGCCCCACAGAAACGATCAATTTAATCGTTACTCCTGAATTGGGAAGTGATGGTCAGGGTAAAATTGGGGTGAGATTGGCTCCCAACGGTGAAGAAACTCGCCTGAAAGCCGATAATTTTGGTCAAGCTTTTAGCTTAGGTGCGGGTGAATTTCAACGATTAATTGTATTAACCGTGCAAGGTTTTGGGCAGTTAGTTAGTAACTTTAAAGACAGTGTTCAACAGGTAGCGGGACCAGTTAAAATTGTCGAATACGGAGCCGCAATCGCTCGTAATGATGCGGGTAATCTTTTTCAATTTGCCGCCCTAATTAGTATTAACTTAGCGGTGATTAATATTCTACCTTTACCTGCTCTTGATGGTGGTCAGTTGGTATTTTTATTAATCGAGGCTTTAGTAGGTAAACCTCTCCCAACTAAACTGCAAGATAACATCATGCAAACAGGTCTAGTTTTACTCTTAGGATTAGGAGTTTTCTTAATCGTGCGCGACACGGCTAACCTAGCAGTTTTTCAGGATTTATTCCAGTGATGGCCCCGCGAAAAAAAACTAAGCTTCAACTGCGTGCCCTAGAGATTTTAAGCAACCTAAAGCGATTATATCCAGAGGCAACCTGTAGTTTAAATTATCAAACTCCCGTGCAGTTATTAGTGGCAGTTATTCTCTCGGCACAATGCACTGATGAGCGGGTAAATAAGGTAACTCCTGCTTTATTCGCTCGTTTTCCCGATGCTAAATCCTTAGCTTTTGCTGAGCGAGAGGAGTTAGAAGCCCTGATTCGTTCCACGGGATTCTATCGCAATAAAGCTAAAAATATTCAGGGTGCTTGTCAAAAAATTCTCAAGGATTTTCAGGGGGAAGTACCCAAGACAATGGCGGAATTATTAACTTTACCCGGGGTAGCTAGAAAAACGGCTAATGTGGTACTCGCTCACGCTTACGGGATTATTGAGGGGGTGACAGTAGATACCCACGTTAAGCGCTTAAGTAATCGTTTGGGTTTAACTACTAATAACGATCCGGTGAAAATTGAACGGGATTTAATGGCTTTACTACCTCAACCGGATTGGGAAACTTTTTCTATTAGTATTATTTACCACGGCCGGGCGGTTTGTAAAGCAAGAAATCCCGCTTGTTTTTCCTGTCAATTAGCCTCTCTTTGTCCCGCAGCAAACAGTAAACAGTAAACAGTAAACTCACACCTGATAACTGGTAACTGAATCACTGATAACTGAATCACTGGTAACTGAATCACTGATAACTGATAACTGATAACTGATAACTGATAACTGATAACTGATAACTGATAACTGATAACTGATAACTGATAACTGATCTGGGGGCTATAATGGGAAAAAATAACTCATCCATCAATCTTATGAGTCAAGGATCACGGCAAGAAATAAAAACCCAAGCAATAATCCTCGCTACTTTTGTGGCGATTTTTTGGCTGTTAGAGATTTTAGATCAATTTGTTTTTCGGGGCAGTTTAGACTATTTCGGGATTATTCCCCATCAAGTCATCGGATTGCGGGGTATTCTTTTCGCACCTTTCCTACACGGGGACTTTCCCCATCTTATTGCTAATACGGTTCCTTTTCTGATTCTCGGTTGGTTGGTGATGTTACAGGAAACCAGTGACTTTTTTATTGTGACCGGGTTAACTATGCTGGTAGGGGGGTTAGGAGTCTGGTTATTTGCTGCTCCTGGATCCATCCATATCGGGGCAAGTATCTTGATTTTTGGCTATTTAGGTTTTTTATTACTGCGGGGCTATTTCCAAAGAAATATTCCTTCTATACTCTTGTCAATTCTAGTCTTTTTACTCTACGGTGGCACAATTTGGGGCGTTTTGCCTTCCCGTCCGGGGATTTCTTGGCAAGGACATTTATTTGGCTTTCTAGGCGGGGTTTTAGCCGCCAAATTAATCGCCACCGAAAAGAAACATTATTCCTAAATGGGGGAACCTTCTATCTCGCTACATACTTCGTAAAAATCGGTGACAGGCGGTTTCGCAAATAGAGGAGCCATGGATTTCAGCAATAATTCATGGTCTTCGCTTTTATTTGCCTCCATATCATCGATTTTATCCCAGATAATTACGGCAATTCCTTCGTCGGTTCCGGGTTTTTGCAACAGAAAAGCCCCCTGGAATCCCGTAGAATAGGTGGAAACGGCTTTTTCGTAGAGTTTTTGGGCTTCGGAAAAACACCCCGGTTTAAATTCACCAATAGCCACATAGGCATATTTATGTTTGAGAAAATCGAGAAATTCTGGCATGGCAATGAGGGGAAATGGAATAAATCTTTCTTTCTACTCCTATTAAAACTTAGATCGATCGCTCTCCCCGCCCCATCGACATATTTTTTTAACTAAGCTTGCCCCAATTGTCTCTTTTTTTTGTTAGCTTATATGTAGTCGTTATGAGTTCGTATAAATTCTATGATCAAAATCGTTGGTATTAATGGCAGTTTACGCCCGGGATCCTATAGTGCGATGGCGTTAGAAGTTGCTATCAGTCGAGTAGGGGCGTTAGGAATAGAAACGGAGATAATTGACCTGAGAAAACTCTCTTTACCCTTCTGTAACGGGGGAGATGACTATTCTGACTATCCCGATGTGGCCAAAATGCAGCAAACGGTTAAATCGGCTGCGGGGTTAATTTTGGCGACACCGGAATATCATGGTAGTGTCAGTGGTGTGATGAAGAATGCCCTAGATTTAATGAGTTTTGAGGAGTTATCGGGAAAGGTTGCGGGGTTAATCAGTGTTTTAGGCGGCCAATCCAATAGTAACGCCCTCAATGATTTAAGAATCATTCTCCGTTGGGTTCATGCTTGGGTAATTCCCGAACAAATTAGCTTAGGACAAGCGTGGAAAGTCTTCAACGAAGAAGGAAAAATCCTTGACGAGAAGCTTTCCCAACGTTTTGACGCTTTTGCGCGAAGTTTAGTCGATAATACCCGTAAACTCAACGGGATCTAGTAATATCGATGGTGATTTTACCGGTGAAATGGGGAATTGGGGCGGCGGGTTTCGATAATTGTACTCTTACCTGTCGCACGCCCTCGAGTTGTAGGATATCCTCAGCGATGACTGTGGCCAATTTTTCCACTAGGGCAAATTTGCTGGTTTCAATCTGGTGTTTGACAATTTTGATCGCCTGTCGATAATCTAGGGTATCTTCAATTGCGTCACTTTTGCCAGCAATGCTAATATCAACTTCTAGGGATAAATCCACCTCAAACCATTGACCTAAAACCTGTTCTTCGGCCAGATATCCTGTGTAACCGTAGGCACGAATTCCTGTAACGTGAATAGTATCCATAGATAGTTAAATTAAAAAACTGGTAGCGTTGGTCACAAATTTACGAGAAACTCTATAAGTAAAAAGCAATCTCGGAGTCTCGGAGTCTCCTCAAGTATTTTTACATTTTTGCAAAGGAATGTTAAGTTTTAGGGTATTGAATGAGTAACCTTGATAGCCATGGCTCCTAAAATAGCAGGGATTATCTGTACCCACAACCGCGATCACTACCTAGAAGGAGCGATCGATAGTCTTTTGGCGCAAACCTGCCCAGATTGTGAGATTTTAGTGGTTGATAACGCATCTACCGATAAAACCCGTCAAGTGGCCGAGTCGCGTCTGGGAGATGGGCGGCTAAAATACGTTTACGAACCTATTTTAGGGCTATCTACCGCCAGAAATCGCGGAGCGAAGGAAACTAGAGCGCCGATTTTAGCTTATTTGGATGACGATGCGATCGCTAGTCCTCAATGGTTGCAAATTCTGTTAAATGCCTACGAAAATAATGAAAAACTGGCAGTAGCAGGGGGAAAAGTCACCTTAATTTGGCCGCAAGGCTACAGTCAACCCAATTGGTTATCAGATCAGTTAGCAGGGGGTTTAGGGGCTTTCGATTTGGGCGACAATGTGATATACATTAGCCAAGCGGATTTAACTCCGCGAGGAGTTAATTACTCAATCCGGCGGGATTTCTTGGAGAAGATTGGCGGTTTTGACCCTAATTTGGGAAGAATAGGCAAAAAACTTCTCTCTAACGAGGAATTATACACTACAGAACTGGCACTCGCCCAGGGATGGCAAGTGGGCTATTTTCCCGCAGCATTGGTGGAACACAATGTGGCCCCAGAAAGAATCAATCGTCAATGGTTTATGCGTCGCAGTTGGTGGCAAGGCATCAGCGAACACTACCGGGAAGAAGTGGCAGGAAGGACGGGATTGGCTCAATTTAGGCGAGGAGGTGAGCGATTAGCGAGAGGATTGGTTAAATCTGTCAAATTTATCAATGATCCTGCTAAAAGCTTTGATAATCTTCTCTATGCCTATGGACAAATCGGTTATTTAAGCGAGGCCGCCAAGGCGATGTTAACCCCTCAAAAGTAAATCATTGTAAATAAATGGGTAAAAAAGCGTTAATTTGTGGTATATCGGGGCAGGATGGAGCCTACCTAGCCGAATTACTGTTAAAAGCAGACTATACAGTTTGTGGCACCTCCCGGGATGCCCAAATGTCCTCTTTTAGTAATCTGAAACGTTTGGGAATCAAGGAACAGGTAAAACTAGAATCAATGGCACTGAATGACTTTCGCAGTGTCCTACAGGTGTTAATTAAAATTCAGCCGGATGAGGTCTATAATTTGGCTGGACAAAGTTCTGTGGGTTTATCTTTTGAGCAGCCGGTGGAAACCTTAGAAAGTATTGCCACCGGAACCTTAAATCTTTTAGAAGCAATTCGATTTACTGGAGCAAAAATTAAATTATATAATGCCGGATCGAGTGAATGTTTCGGGGATATCGGCGATAATTCTGCCGATGAAAATACCCCTTTTCGTCCTCGCAGTCCCTACGCTGTGGCCAAATCGGCGGCTTTTTGGGAAGTGGCTAATTATCGAGAAGCCTACGGAATTTTTGCCTGTTCAGGCATACTTTTCAATCATGAATCTCCCCTGCGTCCCGAGCGCTTTGTCACCCAAAAAATTATCGCTGCCGTAGCTAGAATTGCCCAGGGAAGTCCTGAAACTTTGCAACTAGGAAATATGGATATTGAAAGGGATTGGGGTTGGGCGCCGGAGTACGTTGAAGCGATGTATTTAATGCTGCAACAGGAGCAACCCGATGATTACGTCATTGCCACGGGAAAAAGTTCAAAACTAGAGGATTTTGTCGCCACAGCTTTTGCTACTGTTGGCTTGAATTGGCAAGATCATGTAATTTCCGATCGAAGTTTATTAAGACCAACGGATTTAGCCATTAGTCGCGGCAATCCAGGCAAAGCTAAGGAAAAATTAGGTTGGCAAGCACAATACAAAATGACCGATATTGTCCGCATGATGGTGGAAAATCGTTTAGAGAAATAGCTATGAATATCTTAATGATTAGTTCCACCTTTCTCCATCCATTTCGCAAAGGAGGAACTCAGGGCAGAACTTTTAATTTACTCAAGTATCTTAGCAAAAATCATGATATTACTGTCATCGTTCAGCCTAATGCTGATGTCAGCGATGAGGAGGTAGAAAAGTTAGGTAAATTTGTTAGTGAATTGGTAGTTTTTACCCGTCCTCGAGATGCCAAAACTGGAATAATTGCTAAACTGCAAAGATTAGCTCAATTCCTGCAACAAGAGATGCAAAACTGGATAGATAGGGCAGTTAAGAGTCAAAAATTCTCAGTAATTACCAGTGAACATAGTGTTAATGAAATTTATATTCGTCCTCAAGGACAACTTACTTACCCCGATACTACTTTAACTCTAGTCGGTGGTAATCCATCCCTAGAAGTGCAAGAATTAACTAAGTTAAAAGGAGTAATTGTAACGGGACGAGTACCATCAATGACCACCTATCTTCATCAGGCAACTATGGCAGTTATTCCCCTAAGAACAGGTTTTGGAATGAAGTTTAAAACCCTAGAATCTATGGCTGCGGGAGTGTCAGTGGTTGCCAGCGATCGAGGTTTAGAAGGGTTAACAGTGGAAGGAAATAATGTTCCTTTAGCAGCCTTAAGGGCTAATAGTATTGAGGAATATTGTACGGCGATTATTCGTCTTTTTGAATCGGCAGAATTGCGTGAAAAATTATCTAGAAATGCTCGCAAATTAATCGAAGATCATTATACTTGGCAACAAGCAGCCGCTAAGTAAGAACAAGTTTTGACTGCTGATATTTGTTAGTAAATTTTTCTAGTTTTTTGTCAATTAATATGCTATCAAATCAAATACTGGTAAAAATATCCGTTGTTGTTCCTCTGTATAATGAAGAAGAAAATATCGATGCTCTTTTTCAGCGACTTTTAGCGGTTTTAGAGGCACTAAATACCAGTTATGAGGTCGTTTGCGTCAATGATGGTAGTCGTGACAATACTCTCAAAAATCTCGTAGAATATCATCAACGTTACCCACAAATTAAAGTGGTTAATTTGTCCCGTAATTTTGGTAAAGATATAGCCATGTCAGCAGGAATTGATTACAGTCAAGGAATGGCAGTTATTCCTATTGATGCTGATTTACAAGATCCCCCCGAATTAATTGCCGAAATGATCGAAAAATGGCACGAGGGTTATGATGTGGTTTATGCCTCCCGTCGGGTTAGAATTGGCGAAAGTTGGTTTAAACGTTTCACCGCAGAAAGTTTCTATCAAGTCATAAATAAATTAAGTCGGGTTACTATTCCTCCTAATACGGGAGATTTCCGTTTAATTGATCGCCGAGTGGTAGAATCAATTAAAAAGATGCCCGAACGTCAAAGATTTATGAAAGGAATATTTGCTTGGGTGGGATATAAACAGACATCAATTTTATTCGATCGAGAACCCCGGTATCAAGGACAAACTAAATGGAATTACTGGAAATTATGGAATTTTGCCATCGATGGTATTACTTCTTTTAGTTTTTTACCCCTGAAAGTCTGGACTTATGTGGGATTTATCATTGCACTTGTTAGTCTTGTTTATGCTAGTTTTTTAATTCTCAGGACTATTATTTTAGGAATCGATGTACCCGGATACGCTTCTCTGATGGTTGCTATCTTATTTTTAGGAGGAATTCAATTACTGACTCTTGGGATTATTGGCGAATATATTGGCAGGGTTTACGAAGAAGTAAAGGGCCGGCCACTTTATCTGGTTCGAGATTGTTATGGTTTTGAAAATCGGGAACAAGTTACTGATAAAATAACTCAAGATTAAGATACTGACAAGAGGAGAATTAAATCTATGAATACCGAAGTTTTTCAGCAATTTTTTGCCTATTGTGTCGGTAGTTGGCAAACGGAAAGAACCTATCATTATCTAGCTGCTCAAGAAGTGGAACGTTCCCGCACTGAATTTCTCATCCAACCCCTCACCAGGGAGATTAAACAGAAAGTTCTGAGAGATAATAACTATGCTGATATTGCGGATTTAGAAACTATCCCGGGGTTTAATTTAGGTTTCTATACCATCTCGGAAAAAGGGGAAGAAGTGCGACAAAATCTTAATCTTTTATTTGTGGTTAAAACAGAAAATAACGGTTATTTAGAAGGGGATTATCTTCGCGATCGCGCCTACGAAGAAGCAAGACCAATTATCTCCGCTTTTCGCTTTGATTCCACCACGAGAGAGTTATTAATGACCACCAATTATACTCGCAGTGTTTCCGTGGATTCAATTACTTTAATTAATCCAGACCTGCGAATTCGCAAAATTATTAACTATCAACGTCCCAAGCAGGGGGAACCCTTAGAAAAAGTTCTCTTGGTCGGTTTTGGAGTTGAGTGTAAAGTCAGTTAAAAAAATATTTCTTTCCCCCCCCTTGATTCTCCAGTCGGGGGGAGATTTTATAATAGGGTAACGATAGGATTAAGGAGCAAAAATAATGCTCAAAATCGGTCAACTTTCCCTAGAAAGTGGCGTTTCAATTAAAACGATTCGTTATTACGAGGAATTAGGACTAATTCAGTCCCCTGAAAGGACAGAGGGAAAATTTCGCCTATTTACTCCCGATACTGTCCATCGCTTGCTATTTGTCAAGAGATTACAATCTTTGGGTTTAAGTCTGCAAGAGATCCGCGAATGTTTAGTAATTCATGACCATGGAGAATTACCCTGTGGAGATATTCAAGAAAAATTAATTAAACATATTGCTGAGATCGATCAACAAGTGGAACAATTGCTTTTATTGCGTCAACAATTAACCGAAACCCTGCAAGGATGGACGGATAAACCTGTAAAAGACGATCAATTTATTTGCCCTAATCTCAAGGTTTAACTATCATGAAAAAGTTAATTTTATTGGTAAGTGTAGCACTTATTTCTACTCCTGTTATTGCTCAACATTTACATCTTGATTCACCTCAAACTCAGACTTTACAAGCAATTCCTGATAATATACCAGCTTGGATGTACAACAAGCAACGTAATCATATTTATCCCCAAAGAGGGGTTTATAACAATGCCATTTATAATGTCAGAGATTTAGCTTTAGACTTGAATGCGATCGCTGTTGGTCATGCCTTTGCCTACGAAGATATCGTAACGGGAAAAGCGAAAGATTTAGAAACTAAGACATACCAAAAAATTAATTGGGTTTTAAAAAATCCGCCTAAATTTATGCCCGACGAGGGTAATATTTCTCCAACTTTTGGCAGAAAATACGGTGTTTTAGAACAGGTTTTCGAGTGGGCGCATATTTTCCATGCTCAAACCGTTGATGTTTTAGCCAGCAGCAAATTAACCAACGAGGAAAAAGAAGCAGAAATTGAAAAATTATATCAATTTTACTTGACAAAAGTTCCCTATGCTATTACGGGATTACCGATGAATATGGGTTATCTGGATTCCCAGCCCTATTCTAAAGCTTTTCGCCAGAAATATCCGAAAGTTAATGGCTTATTTTGGGGCTACCATTGGCTACAAGGAACCATGTATGACTTGCTTTATGAGAAAACTTTAGAGGAACAAAAACAGGCTTATAAACAGGTGGGTAAACAATACCATACTAAGGAATTATATCGCACAGATCGAGCTTTTATGCCCATGTTTGCCGAACTTAGTCCCAAGTTTGCCCGACGTTTTCCCGCAATATCTAACACCTTTGATAACCTGCATATGTTGCACGATATGGTTAATGATATTCTGGCATCAGATTGGCTAACTCCCCAACAAAAAGACGAACAAATTACCCGCGCTATTTGGTTAGTAATGGCTGCTAATCATCGGGAAATGGAAGCAGGAAAAAATTATGGTGGTGAAGGACTACATGATCATCGTTTTGAGTCAGGAATTCCGGGTATGGGATTAATGCCAGCAGATATTTCTCACGAAGGTCATAATCACGAAAATCCTGATAATTCTGAGAAAAAACCTGATGATTCTCAAGTAGATGAGGGAGGAGATCACCAACACCATAACCACGAAAATCACTCCCCAGAAAACCCTGCTAATACGGAGAAAAAACCTGACCACAGCAATGCTCAAGAGGAACCGACAAAATGAGAAGATTTTTATTGATTGCTGTGGGTTTGGTCGCCAGTTTTACTAATCCAGTTTTTGCCAACGATCATAACAATCTTGATTCCGGTCGTCCCCTTTATTTTGATGATGCTGAAAGTATGGGTTTTGGGGAACAATCGATAGAATTTGGAGGAAGTCTAGTCTTTCCTGAAAACAGCAATGTCGGTGGTGAATTTGATATTGAATACCTCAACGGTATTATTCGCAATGGTCATATTATTATCGGCATCGATCCGCAGGTGGGAGGTCGAGTTAATAGTGATGATACAAGTTTTGATGTGGGAAATTTATCTGTAGGTTTTTTCTATAATTTCAATCGTGAATACGATAATGTTCCCGCTTTTGCCATTCGTACTGATTTAGGATTACCGACGGGAAATAATGCCGGGGGATTAGATTTTCGTCTGCGGGGAATTGCCAGTAAAACTGTTGGTCAATTCGATCGCTTGCATCTTAATCTCGATTTAAACATAAAAACTGACCCCGATAACGGCGATCGATCTTTTTTACCCGCTGCCATTCTCGGTTATTCGCGACCGATTGGTTATCCGAAACGTTTTGATCGCACTTTTCTAGCAGAATTGGGCGTAATTACCAGCGATAATAGTAATGGTGGTGCTTTAATTCGCACTGGAATGGGAATTCGTCAGCAAATTAATCGTCAAGGTGTGATCGATTTCGGTATCGAGGGAGATATTGCCACTAATAGCCATGATCAAAGTCAATTAAAGCTAAAAATTGGTTATTCTTTCAGATTTTAGCCTAGCATACTGAAGATTAATCTTCAGGTTAGAAAATCTGATTATTTATTCCCGCTTTTGCCTCTTCTCATAAGTAGGGTGTGCTGAATAAATCTAAAAACCTTGTTGGATAAGAATTTTAGACTTTTTTCCCATCAAAAAGTGCCAGACCTTGGGGTGATCGGGGGGGAAATTTAGGCACTTTTTCCCTGAAAATTAGGTAATTGACCCCCTGAAAATCGGTAAAACCCCACACCCCACACCCCACACCCCACACCCTACCCCCACGAAAAACTTTTTGCCGCAAACCCTAAGTAGCCTATACTCAACGAATTTAGTATAAAAAAGGAATAGAGCCTTAAACTCTACTCCTGAATCAAAATTTTCAGTTAATTTTTAACCCTATACCACCGCAGAAGTCAAAGCTTCTTTGAGGATAGCGGCTTTATCGGTTTTTTCCCAGGGTAAATCGAGATCATTGCGACCAAAATGACCATAAGCTGCTACATCTTGGTAAAAACGATCGCCTCTTTCCGAGGGTAAACCACGCAGGTTAAACGTTTGGATAATACCGGCCGGACGGAGTTCAAAGTATTTATTGATTAAGTCCAGAATCACATCATCGGCGACTTTGCCAGTGCCAAAGGTTTCCACGAAGACACTCACCGGACGAGCTACCCCAATCGCATAACCCACTTGAATCTCGCACTTATCGGCCAAACCAGCAGCGACGATATTTTTGGCCACATAACGGCAAGCATAGGCCGCAGAGCGATCGACTTTGGTAGGATCCTTACCGGAGAAAGCGCCGCCACCGTGACGAGAATAGCCACCGTAGGTATCGACGATAATTTTCCGTCCCGTTAATCCCGCATCGCCTTGGGGTCCACCAATGACGAATTTTCCGGTGGGATTAACCAGATAACGGGTATTGGCATCGGGTTTAATTTCTAAATCGCTGAAGACCGGTTGTACTACCGCTTCCCAGAGATCACTTTTAATCTTTTGTTGGACGAGATCATTATCAGTGATATCGCCGATAGTAGCATCGTGTTGGGTAGAAACAAGGATAGTATCGATACCCACGGGACGACCATCTTCATAAATGACCGATACTTGCGTTTTACCGTCGGGACGCAGATAGGACAGTTCACCCGTTTTTCTGACTGCCGCTAGACGGCGAGCGATGCGGTGGGCTAAACTAATCGGTAAGGGCATAAATTCGGGGGTTTCATTGCAAGCGAAACCGAAGACAATACCCTGGTCTCCCGCACCAATTTTATCGAGTTCATCATTGCTGAGAAGTTCGCGATTTTCCTGAGCGGCCGTGACACCCTGGGAAATATCGGGAGATTGTTCGTCTAAAGCGACTAAAACGGTGCAACTATTCGAGGAAAAGCCGTTATCGGCGTTGATATAACCGATTTCAGCGATTTTACTGCGAACTAAATTGACGAAATGAACCTGCGCTTTCGAGGTGATTTCACCGGTAATCAAGACTAAACCTGTATTGACAACCACTTCAGCCGCTACACGACTGTGGTCATCTTGGGATAACAGAGCATCGAGAATAGTATCGGAAATCTGGTCACAAATTTTATCGGGATGTCCCTCTGTAACCGATTCCGAGGTGAACAAATAACGTTTAGACAAGTGATGTCCCTCACATGGTAGTACATTTGAACGTAAAAAGATTACAAGAAATCTTTGATCATACAGTGTAACAGGGAATTTGCAGAGATCTAGTATTTTCAATAAGAAACCGCCCGAACATTGTCCGGACGGAGTGTGGTGTGAGGAGTGAACGGAAACTTTCGTCTCCGCTAATTCCATTGTAGAGGACAACTTAGAATCTTGAGCGATTTGAAACAAACTAGCCCAAAAAAATTTTTATCTCTGGAAGGGGTTGACTAATGACCGATCCCCGTCTCGATGATGTAGCCTGAATAATAGAGGTCGCAGAGCTATATGGAAAGATTATGACAGTCACAGCCGATTATTTAGAACAACTCAATCCTTCCCAGTGCATCGCTGTTGAGCATTTTTGCGGCCCTTTGTTGGTGGTTGCTGGAGCAGGATCGGGAAAAACTAGCACTTTAACCTATCGTATCGCCCATTTGATCCGTCATCACGGGGTCGATCCAGAAAATATTCTCGCGGTCACTTTTACCAATAAGGCGGCCCGGGAAATGAAAACGAGAATTGAAAAAACTTTTGCTCAACAGAAGGCACAGGAAAAATACGGTCAAAGATTAGAACTTTTGGAAGAATACGAACAGAAAAAACTCTTTTCTCAAGTTTATCGGAATTATACTAAAAAACTCTGGATCGGAACTTTTCACAGTCTTTGCGGTCGGATTTTGCGCTATGACATTAATAAATATCAGGATGAATATGGTCATAGTTGGCAAAGAAATTTCTCGATTATGGACGAATCTGATGCCCAGAGTTTAGTGAAAAATATCGTCACTAAACAGATGAATTTAGACGATAAAAAATTTGATGCTCGCAATCTGCGTTATGCGATTAGTAATGCTAAAAATTTAGGTTTAACCCCCACGGATTATGCCAGAGAAAACCCTCATTTTCGAGGAAAGGTCATTTCTGAGGTTTATCAGGCTTATCAGATGCAATTGGCACAAAATAATGCCCTAGATTTTGATGATTTGATCTTGGTTCCAGTCCGCCTTTTTCAGCAAAATGAGTCTATTCTCGGCTATTGGCACACGCAATTTAAGCATATTTTAGTCGATGAATACCAAGACACTAACCGGATTCAGTACGAGTTAATTCGGCTTTTGTCCACCAATGGTGAAACGAAAAAAAGTGAGTGGAATTGGACGGATCGATCGATTTTTGTGGTGGGTGATGCCGACCAATCTATCTATAGTTTTCGGATGGCCGATTTTACTATTCTGCTCAATTTTCAAGCGGACTTTGGTGATGGTTTACCCGATGATGATACTCGCACGATGGTGAAACTACAGGAAAACTATCGTTCACGGGAGAATATTCTGCAAGCAGCCAATAAATTAATTGAAAAGAATAGTCAAAGAATCGATAAAGTCCTTGTTCCCACCAGAGAAGGGGGCGATAGTATCTATGTTTTTAAAGCCATAGATGAACAGGAAGAAGCAGCTTTTGTTATCGATAAAATTCGAGAATTTACCCAAGAAAACCCCGAATTAAATTGGGGTAGTTTTGCCATTCTCTACCGAATTAACGCCCAATCTCGTCCCTTTGAAGATGGGTTAATTCGCAATAATATCCCCTATAATATTGTCGGGGGATTTAAATTTTATGATCGACAGGAGATTAAAGATGCGATCGCTTATTTACGAGTGATTGCCAATCCTGCCGATACCGTTAGTTTACTGAGAATTATTAACACTCCCCGGCGCGGTATTGGTAAAACCACAATCGATAATTTGCTCAAAGCTGCCCAAGAATTAGGAGTACCTTTATGGGAAATTATCAGCGATGAAACTTCCGTTAATACTCTCGCCGGTCGTGCGACTAAAAGCATCAATAAGTTAGCTAAAATTATCCAAAACCTGCAAGAAAAAATCACCGATTTATCCGCTAGTGAAATCCTAGACCAAATCATGGAAAATTCGGGATATATTGATGAATTAAAACAGCAGGGAACCGAGGAAGCTGATACCCGGATCGAAAATATCCAAGAACTTTATACAGCCGTGGTACAATTCCAAGAGGAAAACGAGGAAACTAATCTACGGGAATTTCTCGCTAGTGCTAGTTTAGCCTCGGATTTAGACAATCTTCAGGAAGGTCAAGAAAAAGTCTCGTTAATGACCCTTCATTCGGCTAAAGGGTTAGAGTTTCCTATCGTCTTTTTAGTCGGTTTAGAACAGGGCATTTTTCCCCATAATCGTAGCTTAAACGATCCCATTGCCCTTGAGGAAGAACGCCGTTTGTGTTATGTGGGAGTGACTCGGGCCAAGGAACAATTATTTTTAACCTACGCAAAAGAAAGATATGTCTGGGGGAATAAAGAGATGAAGGTAGCTTCCCAATTTTTGCAGGAATTGCCCCCAGAATTGCTCACAAGCAACCTGAAACCGAAAAAGACCCCAAAAGTGGTTCCTATGGAAAAAGCTGTCTCCGATCAAAGAAAATGGCAGGTAGGCGATCGAGTGTTACACTCTACTTTTGGAGAAGGAGAAGTGACCCATATCCTCGGTACCGGCAAAAAAATGAATCTAGCGGTCAAATTTTCGGGTTTAGGTCAGAAAATCATCGATCCTCGCACCGCACCCATGCAACTTATCCACGAATAGGGAAAGACCTTAAGGAGTATTGCTAATCTCTACAATTATTGTTCCCTGCTCTAGTTGTTTCAACGCATCGGGTAAAGTAGCTGTCAGTAATCGCCGCAGATTCTGATTTGTGACATTACCACAGGTTAACCATAAAATTTGAGGAGGTGTTCCCAGACGACAAACCAAATCAATAAAGTCACTATCTTTGGTCATAATCACGGCATTTTCCGCTCGCGCTGCTGCAAAGATATCGATATCTTGAGCATCTCGAAGGGATAAGTCTCGCAGGGACGATGCTTCTAAATCAAAGGTCGCTGATAACCAGCTTGCTAGAGTTGGAGGTAGTTGAGCATCAATCCAAATTTTCATGCCGTTAGTTTAGGAAAATCCGTACACCGTGCTGCAAAAAGTAAACAAGCTTGGATATCTGCGAGTTCCAAATCGGGAAAGTCTTCTAAAATTTCAGTTATACTCACATTCTCCGCCAACATTTCCAAAATATCCGTTACTCGAATTCGCATCCCCCGAATACAAGGACGACCACCACACTGGCCAGGTGTTTGAGTAATGCGGGTAAGCAAGCTAACTGTGGAGTCCATAGAACGCATCTCGAAGATATTTAGTCTGCATTTAATTATCTTATCTGGTAATCCTAACAACCAATCCCTAACACCCAACTGACACCCCCTGATTCCTCAACTCCGATCGCTACCTGCTGTTAAAATAGAGAATTGCGGTCAGACTGACGATAAAATTGAGAAGCTAAATCCTTGATTCTTAATAGTTGTTGAGAAACTTTCCGCCTACTATCGCAATTATCCGATAATATGGGCAACAGCGAGTTAGTCTATTCAGTCTGTTAAAATTGACCCCCGTTGGTCGTATTCGCGCACTGTCTAACCTTTATGATGAGGATCAGTTAATATGGAATCAATGCAACCCACCGAAACACAAAATCCGATTAGAACAGATTCACCCGGGTCTCTGAGCAAACCCAGCAGCAGCAGCACCGAACAGATTTGGTCTGAATATGTAGAACCAGTTTGGGATTCGGTGATGTCCTATCTGGCTAATGTCCCCGATTATATCGGTAGTTTCTTCTCTGGATACAAAAAACCTTTAATCGTTCTGGGGGCAATTTTAGCGAGTTTTGTCACCGTGAAAGTTACCCTAGCGGTTTTAGATGCGATCGATGATATTCCCCTCCTTGCTCCTATCCTACAATTAGTTGGGATCGTTTATACTGGTTGGTTTGTCTGGCGCTATCTGCTCAAGGATGAAAATCGTCGCGAGTTATTAGCCGAAATTGATGCACTAAAAGCGCAAGTTTTTGGCAGTCACAATAACACTTTATAGAATCAAGCATAAAAAACAAAGGAGTTGAGTGTTTCCGCTCAACTCCTTTGTTTTTGCACAACAGCTTACACTAGAGTTCTTGCATAAGTAGGGTTTGCGGCAAAAAGTACGGGCGAAGCATTCGGATAGAAAATCTCCAGTTTCACCGATAGGTTATTGCCCGAATGCTTCGCCCCTACAGGACGCGGGCCGATGAAGACGCAAGGTTTTGAAGCACGATTCTCTCAAAATCTTGCACCTGTTTCGCGAGAAAAGCCACAAAACCGCTACCTTGCCTACATTTCACATTTATTCAGCAAACCCTAATTAATTTTTGAAAGGGCAAAAATGAGAAAAATAAGCATAAAATTGCCTAAAATCGCTAAATAGAGCATTTAATTGATTAATGCTCATTCCTAATTCTCCTGACTCGGAGAATACTGACTCCTAAGGGACTTGCGCTTTGATAATGTACCTTTTGGGCGAACGCAGTTCGCCCCTACATTGTGGACAAAATCCGTTACTGTAGGGGCGCAATGCTTGCGCCCTCCGATCGATCAGGTTTGCTGATCACCCTAAGTAGGGGGAGA
>NZ_JADBUN010000103.1:0-15211 GCF_020245625.1 Microcystis sp. M049S2
AAGATACAGCGAAGCAGAACCCCTCTACAAACAGGCTTTAGCTATCTATAAACAACAATTAGGAGACAACCATCCCGATACCGCACTAAGTCTCAATAACTTGGCAGGACTTTACGAGTCCCAAGGAAGATACAGCGAAGCCGAACCTCTCTACAAACAGGCTTTAGCTATCAGGAAACAACAATTAGGAGACAACCATCCCGATACTGCCGTCAGTCTCAACGATTTTGCATTACTTTACAAGTCTCAAGGAAGATACAGCGAAGCAGAACCTCTCTACAAACAAGCTTTAGCTATCAGGAAACAACAATTAGGAGACAACCATCCCTCTACCGCCACCATTCTCAACAATTTGGCTGTACTTTACCAGTCTCAAGGAAGATACAGTGAAGCCGAACCCCTTTACAAACAAGCTTTAGCTATCAGGAAACAACAATTAGGAGACAACCATCCCGATACCGCACAAAGTCTCAACAATTTATCCTCACTTTACTTATTTCAAGAAAAATATGCCGAAGCAGAACCCTTCTACCAACAAGCTTTAGCTATCCATAAAGCACAATTAGGAGACAACCATCCCTCTACCGCCACCAGTCTCAACAATTTGGCTGCACTTTACCAGTCTCAAGGAAGATACAGCGAAGCCGAACCCCTCTACAAACAAGCTTTAGCTATCAGCAAACAACGATTAGGAGACAACCATCCCGATACTGCTACCAGTCTCAACAATTTGGCTGTATTTTACCAGTCTCAAGATGATATTCCTCAAGCAATTAATTATCTCAGCCAAGGACTTGCAGTACAAGAATACAACCTCTCAGAAAATCTAAAAATGGGGGATGACAAGCAAAAACAAGATTATATGGCAAAGGTTTTAGGGACGACTAATTGGGTGATTTCCCTCAATCTTCAAGCTGCACCCAATAACCCAGAAGTAACCCGTCTCGCCTTGAAAACTATCTTAGAACGTAAAGGACGAATTTTAGATGTTTCAACCAATAGCTTACAAATTCTCCGACAACGTACTGATGACCCCGAAAGTCAACAATTATTAACTCAACTGATTGAAGTTCGGACTCAACTATCTAACCTGACTTTTAAAAAGCCTGATGATTTTCCCTCACCAGAAATTTACCGTCAACAACTTAACGAAGTTACCGCAAAAGCAAAAGAAATAGAGGGTAAAATCGGTGTTCGTAGTGCCGAATTTCGTAGCCTATCCCAACCCATTACCCTCGAAGGTATTCAAAAACTAATTCCTGCTGATGCTGCTTTAGTTGAAATAGTCCGCTATAGACCTTTTAATCCTAAAGCACCTGAAAATCAACGTTTTGGCATTCCTCGCTATGCTGTTTATATTCTCTATCCAAATGGTGACATCAAAGCCAAGGATTTAGGGGAAGCTAAACCGATTGATGACAAATTAATTTACTTTCGTGACAATCTTGCAGACGCAGAAACTCCTCTTCCTCAACTGCAAAAATCAGCGCGTCAACTTGATGAGACATTGATGCAGCCTATCCGTCAATTATTAGGCAATACTAAAACAATTCTGCTTTCTCCTGATGCTGCACTTAATTTAATTCCTTTTGAAGCTTTAGTAGATGAAAATAATCAATACTTAGTGGAAAATTATCATATTACTTATCTCACTTCTGGACGGGATTTACTGCGCCTTAAAGATAAATTTGCCAGTCAACAATCTCCGCTTATTGTAGCTGATCCTTTCTATGGTAAAGCAGGGGAAAAAGTCGCTCTCACTCGTTCCATCGACCTGTCTGAGTTTACTTTTCCCGGTCTTCCGGGTACAGAACAAGAAGCTAAAGCGATTAAAAATCTCTTACCTCAAGCCACTGTTTTAACGGGTTCTCAAGCCACAGAAAACGCCGTCAAACAAGTGAAAAAACCGAATATTCTCCACATCGCTACTCATGGTTTTTTTAAACCAGAAAGCAATTTGAGTGAACGCAATCCGGGCGAACGCAATTCGCCCCTACAAGGTGAACGTAATGTGGTTGAGAATCCTTTATTGCGTTCTGGGTTAGTTTTAGCAGGAGTTACAATCGGTCAAAGTGCAGGAGATGATGGGGTTTTAACTGCTTTAGAAACTACCAATTTAAACTTAGTCGGAACCAAATTAGTTGTGCTTTCCGCTTGCGATACGGGGAAAGGAGATATTAAAATCGGTCAGGGAGTTTATGGATTGCGCCGCGCTTTAGTTATAGCAGGTAGTGAAAGCCAACTAATTAGCCTTTGGAAAGTATCTGATGACGCGACTAAAGATTTAATGGTCGCCTATTATGGACGCTTACAAAAAGGAGAAGGACGCAGTGAAGCTTTACGACAAATTCAATTAGGAATGCTCAAGGGTGAGAAGCAAAAACATCCTTTTTATTGGTCAAGTTTTATTCCTTCTGGTGATGCAACTTCGATGACATTTGACTGAGTAAGGGTTAGGAGTTAAACTTAGGGGTAAAATTATTGGTATCACAAACAATTACTAGGAGAGTCACACAATGGCAACATTTACAGAAAACGACCTCAAAGAATTAAAAGACTTTATTGTAGGACAATTCAAAGAAGTTAATGACAAAATAGACAAGTCATCTGAACAACTTAATGGCAAAATAGACAGATTATCTGAACAACTTAATAGCAAAATAGACAAGCTATCTGAAGAAGTGAATAACTTAAGAGTTGACATAGCAAATATTAAAGGAGAATTAACAGGCGTGAATAAACGACTAGATAACTTGGAATTTACTAATCGAACCATCTTTGTTGCCATTGTTACTGCACTAATGGCAGGATTAGTTAAGTTATTTTTCCCAAATTTTCCTACTAATCCTTAACCGTTGATTCAAAAAGAAAACGGATTTTTTGAAAAAACCCGTTTTCTGAAATCGAATTCAAAATAAGAAATAGCGTTGGGCCATGGGTAAAACCGTAGCGGGTTCACAGATTAATAATTCCCCGTCAGCACGCACCTCGTAGGTTTCGGGATTAACTTCCATGCGCGGTAAAGCGTCATTTAGCTTCATACTAGCCTTACTGATATTGCGCGTATTCGACACGGCTACGGCGGTTTTTTTCAGCTTTAACTTCTCAGGAATGCCCGCTTTCATAGCATATTTAGAAACAAATGTCAAGGAAGTTTTGGCGATCGCACCACCAAAAGAGGCAAACATGGGACGCATATAAACCGGTTGGGGTGTGGGAATACTGGCATTAGCATCGCCCATTTGCGCCCAGGCGATTAAACCGCCTTTCAGGACAATTTCCGGTTTTACGCCAAAAAATGCCGGTTTCCAGAGAACCAAATCGGCTAATTTGCCCACCTCGATGGAACCGACATAATCGGAGACACCATGGGTAATAGCAGGATTAATCGTATATTTAGCAATATATCGTCTTGCTCGCAGATTATCATTCTCTCCCGTTTCCCCAGTCAGTCTGCCTCGTTGTACCCGCATTTTGTGGGCAGTTTGCCAAGTGCGGATAATTACTTCCCCCACCCGTCCCATCGCTTGAGAATCGGAGGAAATGATGCTAAAAGCCCCTAAATCGTGGAGAATATCCTCGGCGGCAATAGTTTCTCGGCGGATGCGGGATTCGGCAAAGGCCACATCTTCGGGAATACTCCGGTCTAAATGATGACAAACCATCAACATATCAAGGTGTTCCTCTAAGGTATTCGTCGTATAGGGACGGGTGGGATTAGTAGAGGAGGGTAAAACGTTCATTTCCCCGCAAACCCTGATAATATCGGGAGCATGACCACCGCCGGCCCCTTCCGTGTGGTAGGTGTGAATGACCCGATTTTTAAAAGCGGCGATAGTGGCCTCGACAAAACCGGCCTCATTGAGAGTATCCGTATGAATCGCCACCTGCACATCGTACTTATCGGCCACGCTTAAACAGGTATCAATGGCTGCCGGAGTGGTTCCCCAATCTTCATGGAGTTTTAAGCCAATTACCCCCGCTTTTACCTGTTCCGCTAGTCCTTCCGGCTGACTGCTATTGCCTTTACCCAAAAAACCCAAATTCATCGGGAAAGCTTCGGCGGCCTCTAGCATTCGATAGATGTTCCATTCTCCCGGGGTGCAGGTGGTGGCATTAGTTCCCGTTGCAGGTCCGGTCCCGCCACCAATCATTGTGGTAATCCCCGACGCAATCGCTGTCTCAATTTGTTGGGGACAGATAAAATGAATATGGGCATCAATCCCGCCTGCCGTCAAAATCATCCCTTCCCCAGCTAATGCCTCGGTAGCAGGACCGATAATAATATCGACATTATCTTGAATGTGGGGATTACCCGCTTTACCGATTTTATAAATTTTGCCGTCTTTAATGCCCACATCGGCTTTAACGATGCCCCACCAGTCGAGAATTAGGGCATTAGTAATCACTAAATCTACCGCCCCATCTTCCCTAGAAATGGGGGATTGGCCCATCCCATCGCGAATTACTTTACCGCCGCCGAATTTTACCTCATCGCCGTAGGTGGTGAAATCTTTTTCGACTTCGATAAATAATTCCGTGTCTGCGAGGCGAACTTTATCTCCGACGGTGGGGCCGTAGGTTTCTGCATAGGTGCGGCGATCGATGCGATAATTCATAGGGGGAATTCTTGAAAATCGAGATCGATTATACGATCGATTTTCCGGCAATTATCGCTTTTTCGGGATTTTCTTCCATTTTTAATCTGGCTCATTTTCCAGGATTTCTTTGGCTTTCAGTAAAGCTTGGTGATGTTCTTCGGTAACGGTGGGATATTTTAAACCAAGGGATTCGAGGGTGTGATAAATAACCGCCCCCACAGCTAAACGGGTAAACCATTTGCGATCAGCCGGGATAATATACCAAGGGGCCCATTCGGTACTGGTATGATTGAATACCTCCTCGTAGGCTTTCATGTAATCACCCCAAAAAGCCCTTTCTTTGACATCATTTTCGGAAAACTTCCAGTTTTTTTCGGGGCGATCAATTCTTTCTAAAAAGCGTTTTTTCTGTTCTCCTTTAGAAACATTGAGAAAGAATTTCAGGACAATAACCCCATTATTAACCAGATATTTTTCAAAATTATTAATCTCCTCAAAACGTCGCTGCCAAACTTTCTTGGTTCTGTCTTCTGGGGGGAGTTTTTGCCGTTCCAATAAATTTTGATGGACGCGCACGACTAATAATTCTTCGTAGTAGGAACGATTAAAAATACCGATACGACCTCGCTCCGGTAAAGCTTTATAATATCGCCAGAGATAATCGTGATCTAGTTCTTCGGCCGAGGGTACTTTAAAGCTAAATACCTGACAGCCTTGGGGATTTAAGCCCGACATAACGTGTCTGATCGTACCATCTTTACCCGCCGCATCCATGGCTTGCAGATTAATTAACAGGGCATAGGTATCCTGGGCATAGAGTTTATCTTGAAACTCGGCCATTTTTTCGATCCCCTGTTGCAGCAGCAGTGTGGCATCTTCTTTGGTAATGTAGTCTGGCTTAAACCCAGGATCGTAGTCTTTGTGCAGAGAAATTTCTTTACCCGGTGGCACGATTAAGGATTGTAAAAATGCTTGGCGATCAATTTTGCTGACCATGCTCTTCTCCTTGATTGTTTTGACCCTTAAGATTACATTGTAGCACTTTTGCTCGGAAAATATCTAACTCTTGAACCGGCGAGTCAAGGATGAACTGGCAGAAATGACCTAGAAACAAGTATATTTAAATACTCGATTTTAGCGACTCCTCATCTGACGAGAAAGTAAAGAATAATTTTTAGGCGATCGCAAATTCGGTAAACTGTCGCACTTCGGGAGGTTGAAAAGCTAAAACTATCTCACTGCTGGGAATTCCTACGCGCATTAATTCCGTGGCGATACCTGCTTCTGTCCAATCTTCTTCAATATAAATTTTGTCATTTTTTAGACGAAGATAAACGGAAATCGCTTTAATTCGTTTGCCATTTTTCCAGCCAATATTAAACCAAAGATATTGGCTGCTATTATCGTCAAACATCAATATTTCTTCTATGTCTTGATCGGGTACTTGTGAGAAAATTTCTGCATATTCTGTGAGAATTTTCTTGATTATGCTTTGATAATAATTTAGTTTATCCATTGAACGATTCCTCCTGATTAGTGTCAACAATTAACAATAAAATTTGATACTTTTGCAAGATTATTTGTATGGCAGCTTGAGCGAAAAACTTTTCATAAATTTCTTGTCCGATTAAAAAAATAAAGAAATTAATACATACAAGATATTTATTACAATTTCAACAATTAATCTCGAAAATTGTCCGAACCACAGGTAAGACATGTACCATCATCAGGATCTATGACATTACCCAGACAATCTTCAGCTGTGCAATCTTCCCGCAATACTTCATAAGATTCATTACATACAAGGCAATAAATAGTGTTGCTAGTTGGTTCATTAGGTATTAGTTGAGCTAATCTTGGAATCTGTTCGTCTTCGTAATCTTCCCTAAAACCACTATAACAACTAGGACATAAATAACGTCTTGTTTTTTTATTAAAATTAAAATATTTATTATTTTCTGAAGGTGTTAATAAATCAATTACAAGGTTTATTTCTAAAGCCAGCAAATTATATAATTCTCTGGTTTCAGGGCTATATAGAACAGATTCAGGTTCATTTTGAATGAATTGTCCTCGAATTTTTATCCACGAGTTTGGTTCTATCAAATAATGACAAATTTCTAGAATTTCAACAAACAGATCTTTAGTTTTTATATATAATTCAGGATCTACAGTGTGCATAATTATATTTCGCTTGCTTCTCAAATCTTCAAATCTTTGTCGAAAGTTATCTGGTAATCGATCAGTCGATACGGTATTATAAACTTTGACTAAATCCTGTGCATCAATTGTTTTAAATTCACTAAAACGGATATTGCGCTCATGAGATTTACTGGGATAATTACTCGGATCTCCTGAAATTAGTAAATACGGGCTAACTGTAGCAATATGACCTTTTAAGAGAAATTCGGTTCCTTGTTGAATAAGGGAAAGGGCTGTACTCAATGGACGTTGTGCTTGTTTCCAATATTGCTCAGATGACAATTGATCGATTACTTCTTCATTCTCATCGCTATAATACACATTATAAAAATATTCCGCATCCTTAAGTTTTGTAGATAAACTTATCAGCGTATCCCAAGCCAGATTTAAAAAATCAATGCCAGCGGATTTAAAATCATCTCCAGTCGGTACATCTATAATCATAATTTTTCGTACTCACTTTTATCATTTCATTTAAGGCGATTTATTGGTAAATGAGATTGTGTGGCTTTTCATCCCGCTCAAAATGATAGCGAACTTTTTTATTGTGTGGCTTGTACCCGAACTAAACTTGACTATACTTTGTGAGCCTCCGCATAAATCCGTAAAGCGGCGGACATTTTTTGTTCACAATCCTCGCCCTGTGATTGAAACCAAGCTAGGGTTTCGGTATCTACTTGAACAAGAACATTTACTTTCTCTACAGGTTTCCACCACCGCGATTTACTAAAAAACTCCTCGGTTAAGGGCGGAATATCGGATGTGTCGATTTCCTCTTCCGTAAGAGCGTCAACTTTCTCCCAATTCGTCTCGGAGGTATTGTTCATATCGTTTTCGTTCATAGGGTAAAGCTTTACGAAGTGAAATAATACGAATTGTATCTCTACTCGGTTCTGTAAAAACGACAACTACCACTCGGCCATCGAGCGTACCGATTCCTATCAATCGATCTTCGCCATAATTTTCTCGTTCGTCAAGGGAAACTCGAATGGGATGTTCAAATATCCGCTGCGCGTCCGCGAAGTCTAGATCGTGCTTGATGATATTCGCTCGGTTCTTTTGTCGATCCCACTCGAATTTCATATTTTTATTTTATCGAGTTGTCATTCCGTATATCGAAAAAAATCCTATAATTGTCGAAAATTCGATCGTTAGAGGGGTCATCTTGATCGAAATCAAAAGAAATCTTTCGCCTCGATCGAAATGACCCATAACCGGTCAACTAACTCAAAACACCAGAAGGAATCCCTAAGATATCCTCAATCTTAGGTAAATCTTCTAGGGGAATTACCTGGCCTTCATCCTCAAAACCAGCGATTTCAATTAAGATTGAGAATATTAATACTAGACAGGATAAGAGCTTCATATATCTAGAATGTATCAAACTAATCGGTCATGACTATAAAAACAAATCCGGGGGTAGATAACCCCCTTGTGTACAAATGATCTGGCAAATACATAAGAACTAATTAGCTGATGGTCTGAATTTTTGTTGTATTTTAGCCTTTATTCGAGCAATAAAGCTGGATTTGCTCTTTTTTTCGGGATCTTCGTAGATAAAAGTTTTGGCACTACCATCTTCTAATATTTCAATTAACTTTAAACTAGGTGCTTGTCTCTGTTGTTTTAGTGACTCAGACATAATAGTTTCCTCTGTGGTTTAGGTCTTAACCCTACTGTTATCATGAGTCAATTGCTTAACCTAGTCAATACCCTAGACATTATTCTTCATTCTCCAGAGTAATTTAACAACGTTATTGTATTGTGTCATCCAGTCTAAAATACTACTATGCAGATTTCTATCATTCATTGAGCTTAAATCTGCACTATCATCGGTATCAACAGCTAATAGTCCCAGAATAGAACTTTTTTGCAGTGCAGCTACAGCTAACACAATTTTTATATGAGGATTAATTAATAGTTCATTGTCTCTTTGGAGAGGGACATAAGAAGACGGTAATTGCTGGGAATTAGAAATATCAATAAACTCCAACGCATACTTTCTTTTAGTCTTCAGGTATGTGTAACCAATTACCCCTTCATCTAATTCAAAAAGTGCCTCTAGTTCCCTATCAGATACATTGCTAGTTTTACATACCATTTGGAGATTCCAAGTAAATAACTTTTGTCTCACTGGTATCCACAAGGATACTCTGATATTGCCTTTTAGATTAAATTTTTGTTTTATATTAACAGATAATTCTTCTAAAAAACTACTGATTGCTGGCACAATGTTTAAGCGAATTGTTTCTAAAAGTTCAACAGTATCTTGTCCAGTCTGTGTTTGAGAGAGTAGAACAGGAATTCCTAAGATAATAATAGATATAATCGTAACTATTTGAGGACTTTTTAATAATTTCCATTCCCTAGGTATAGGACTATTCTCTCCTGTAAAAAATGAACTTGCATCCCCTAAACCTGTCACAATTGCTACTATTAAGTATAACAAAAATATGAGTTTTTCCCAAGGCTTGAATTTTCTGAGAAAATAATCAAATTCATACTTAATAATTCTTGCAATAATTATTCGTTGTTGATCCTTCATCTAATTTCCAGTTTCTTTGACAATAAAAGGGACTGGATAAATCCTATCAATTCTAAATAAAACTGTTGTTTGACGATTTTCCCAAACTAATTTTTCAATGATAACATCTGCGTAGGCGACCCAATGTTCATTTACCAAAGGAATGGGAACATCAACAGGAATAATTCTATAATCTTCTTTGCTCCCTTGATACTGTTTAGATAATTCCAAACTTTCTGGATAACCTTGAGATGGTTTTAACTTTAAAATACTATTCACTTCACAGGGCATCCCCATAAATTTTACCTCTTTATTTTCTGAACAAAAGGTGAGCTTTTCATAGCTCACCCTCAACTTCATACTAACTCAAAACACCGGAAGGAATCCCTAATATATCCTCAATTTTAGGTAAATCTTCTAGGGGAATTACCCGGCCTTCATCCTCAAAACCAGCGATTTCATTAAAGTTCAAATAGCGGTATAAATCGCTGGCAAAAGGATTAATTTTCTCGGTGACAATTGCGAGGTATTCCTCGACGGTGGGAATGCGTCCTAGCAGCGCACAAACCGCCGCTAATTCAGCGGAACCGAGATAGACTCGCGCATCTTTTCCCATGCGATTATTGAAGTTACGAGTCGAGGTAGAAAATACCGTTGCTCTGTCTTCAACCCGCGCTTGATTACCCATACAAAGGGAACATCCAGGCATCTCGGTACGCGCCCCAGAAGCGGCAAAAATGCCATACATTCCCTCATCGCGCAATTGTTTTTCATCCATGCGGGTGGGGGGACAAATCCACAGTTTAGCCTTAGCAACTCCTGCCCCTTCTAATATCTTAGCAGCGGCGCGATAATGACCAATATTAGTCATACAAGAACCGATGAACACCTCATCAATTTTATCCCCGGCGCATTCCGACATTAACTTGATATTATCGGGGTCATTGGGTGCGGCAACAATTGGTTCTTTAATCTCGCTTAAATTGACGGTGATAATATCCGCATATTCGGCATCCTTATCCGCCTCCATCAGGACAGGATTAGCTAACCATTGTTCCATTTTTGCTACCCGACGTAGGATAGTTTTGGCATCACTATAACCCCGGGCCGCCATATTTTTTAACAGGGCCACATTAGAGCGTAAATATTCCGCCACTGTTTCGGTACTTAACTTAATCGTACAACCAGCACAGGAACGTTCCGCCGTGGCATCGGTTAACTCAAAAGCCTGTTCTAATTTCAAATCCGGCAGCCCTTCCATCTCCATAATGCGACCGTTAAAAACATTTTTTTTGTTCTGTTTTTCCACGGTTAATTTGCCTTCTTGCATGGCGACGTAGGGAATAGCATTAACAATATCGCGCAGAGTTACACCGGGTTGTAATTCCCCCGTAAAACGCACTAAAACCGATTCCGGCATATCCAAAGGCATTACTCCCAAAGCGGCGGCAAATGCCACTAAACCCGACCCCGCAGGAAAGGAAATTCCCAGGGGAAAACGAGTATGAGAATCGCCTCCAGTCCCCACCGTATCCGGCAATAACATCCGATTTAACCAGGAGTGAATAATGCCATCTCCCGGACGTAAAGCCACCCCACCCCGGGTAGAGAAAAAGTCTGGTAATTGGTGATGAGTTTGAATATCAACCGGTTTGGGATAGGCTGCCGTGTGACAGAAACTCTGCATGACTAAATCGGCGCTAAAACCTAAACAGGCTAACTCTTTTAACTCGTCTCTGGTCATCGGACCGGTGGTATCCTGAGACCCTACCGTAGTCATAATCGGGTCACAGGAAGTACCCGGCCGCACCCCGGGTAAACCGCAAGCTTTGCCGACCATTTTTTGCGCTAGGGTGTAACCTTTACCGGTGTCATTAGGCATAGTGGGACGGGTAAATAGGGTACTAGCCTCAAGTCCCAAGGCGTGACGGGTTTTATCGGTGAGACTGCGACCGATTAATAGGGGAATACGACCGCCGGCCCGCACTTCATCCAGAATTGTCTCAGGTTTGAGGCTAAAGGTGCTAATAGTTGCGCCCGCTTCGTTGGTGATTTTGCCTTCGTAGGGATAAATTTTAATGACATCCCCCGTGTTCATTTGGCTAACATCGCATTCAATCGGTAAAGCGCCGGAATCCTCGGCAGTATTAAAGAAGATAGGGGCGATTTTACTGCCTAAAATATAGCCACCAGCACGTTTATTAGGTACAAAGGGAATATCATCGCCGATATGCCAGAGAACCGAGTTAATTGCCGATTTTCGGCTGGAACCAGTCCCAACCACATCCCCCACATAGGCGACCGGATGACCTAATTTTTTCAATTCGGCAATGGTTTCTAAGGACCCAGGTTGACGGGTTTCTAACATTACCAAAGCATGAAGGGGAATATCGGGCCGGGTGGTGGCATGGGGAGCGGGAGATAGGTCATCTGTATTGGTTTCCCCGGGTACTTTGAAAACGGTGACGGTAATTTCTTTAGCAAGTTTCGGTTTAGCGATAAACCAAGCGCCATTGGCCCAAGCATCGATGACCTGTTTAGCATAGGGATTGGTGTCGGATAATTCCAAAACCTCGTTAAATGCGTCGAATACCAGCAGGGTTTTACTTAAAGCGCTGGCAGCAGCGGCGGCGATATTAATATCTCTGGATTTCAGCAGTTCAATCAGAGAATGAACGTTATAACCACCTACCATGGTTCCCAGTAAGCTAACCGCACCCTGAGCGGAGATAACGCTAGATTTTATTTCACCTTTGGCAATTCCTGTTAAAAATCCCGCTTTAACGTAGGCCGCTTCGTCAACTCCGGGGGGAATACGGTCACGCAGCAGGGTCAGCAATTCTCCTTTGAGTTCTTCGGACGGATTTTTGAGTATTTCGCATAATTCCGCCGTTTGTTGAGCGTTGAGGGGAAGGGGAGGGATACCTAATTTCGCTCGGTCGGCAACGTGCTGATGATACGCTTCTAACATAGGTCTATTTTCTCCTAGTCTTCACTTGTGACGGTTTCTTCCTAGGTTAATGGATTTTTGCTAGTCTCGGAATTTCTCGGTTAGCGAGACATGACTTTGCTGTGTGACTTCCATAAAATGAGAAAATAGCGATCGATTGACTATATTGAGGCTTAGATAATGGCTATCACCGATTCTGATCTAGATTTAGCACAATATATCGACCATTCTCTCCTCATCCCCACCGCCACCAGTGAACAATTAGAGGCTTACTGTCAACAGGCTGATCAATATCATTTTCCCACCGTCTGCGTTTATCCCGCTGCCGTTAAGCAAGCGGTGCAGTTACTCCACGGCAAAAAAACTTTAGTTTCTACCGTGATTGGTTTTCCCGCAGGGGCCACTACCTCCGCAGTTAAACGTTATGAGGCTTTAGAAGCTGTAGATAATGGCGCTAAGGAGTTAGATGTCGTTATTAATCTCGGTTGGCTAAAAGATGGGAAATCCGAGGAATTATTCCAAGAAATTGCTAGTATTTGTCAGGAAACCGGCCAGACGGTAAAAGCGATTCTGGAAACCTCGCAACTAACAGACACCGAGAAACGTTTAGCGGCAGAAATTTGCATGGATGCAGGAGTGAGTTATCTAAAAACCAGTACCGGCTGGTTTGGAGGAGCAACGGTTAGCGATGTGAAGTTTCTCAAGGAAATTAGCAAAGGCCGGGTAGGAATTAAAGCATCCGGCGGAATTCGCACCCTTGAACAAGCGCTCGCTCTTATCCGGGCCGGGGCCACCCGTCTGGGAACTTCCCGCGGTGTCGATTTAGTCCGTCAGCAAAAAGCCGCTTTTGAGGAGTAATGCTAAATCCTGTTTAAAAGGTATAGGAAAGTGGGGTGTGGGGTGTGGGGAAGTGGGGTGTGGGGAAGTGGGGTGTAGGGTGTAGGGTGTGGGGTGTGGGGTGTGGGAAGTAGGGAAGTGGGGGGATGGGGAGAATAAATAGAAATAATCTCCTGTCTCCTGAATCCTGTCTCCTTAATCCTGAAAGCTAAAATGATGACTGACAATATAGATAAAAATAAGGGGGTTTATTTGCCGATAATTCGCTGTGGTAATCGAGAATTTAGAGATATTCAAGGGATTGTTTTTGATAAGGACGGTACGCTAGAGGATTCGCGAGCTTTCTGGTACGATCGAGCTATAGCCCGGATACAAGCCATTGAATCGCAAATCCCTGGTTTAGAGTCTTTATTAACTAAAACTTTCGGTATTGGGGCAAATAGTCTCAATCCTGCTGGTTTAATGGCAGTGGGCAGCCGCAGAGATAATCATATCGTCGCTGCCGGTTGTATTGCTTCCACCGGCCGGGATTGGTTAACGGCCATGGCGATCGCAAAAGCGGCCTTCCAAGCGGCCGATGAAAAGGTTCCCCCCCGCTTAAATCCCCTCTATCCCCAATGTTTAGAAGTAATTCGTTATCTGCACGCGGCCGGTTTACAATTGGCGATTCTTTCCTCCGATACCACAGCACGAGTTGAGCAATTTGTCAAGGAAAATGGCCTATTAAATTATGTTAAAATTGCCTGGGGCTGCGATCGAGGTTTAAGTAAACCCGATCCCTTATTATTGCAAGAAACCTGTCAAGCTTTGGGGACTGCCGTGGACAAAACCCTGATGATAGGGGACACTAGGGCCGATTGGGAAATGGCTAAACAGGCAAAATCAGCAGCTGCGATCGCAATTAGTTGGCAACCGGAAAACCATCAAGATTTACAATTAGCTGATGTGGTCATTAGAGAACTTACTGCCATCTCGGTTATCAGCTTCTGAAGGCAAGAGGCAACAGGCACTCATGCAACAGCAAGAATCTGGCAATTCTCCTACCTAAAAAGATGGATAGTTATCAGTTATGATTTTAGCTGTCGGGAGACTCCGAGACAGGTTTTAGGTGTTGGGGTTTTGGGGTTTTGGGGTTTTAGTTCAATTTCCCCACTTCCCCACTTCCCCTCCCCATTTCCCCATTTCCCCATTTCCCCACCTCCCCACCTCCCCATTTCCCCACTTCCCCACTTCCCCACTTCCCCACTCCCCCACTTCCCAATTCATAATTCCCTCTATGCTAACAATTGCCTTACCGAAGGGTGCTTTACTAAACGAAAGTATCCAAATATTTCAGAAAATTGGCTTAGATTTTAGTGCCTTTCTTGACTCAAAAAATCGCCAATTACAGATTACCGACCCCACTAACCAAGCGAAAGCCTTATTAGTCAGAGCCACAGATGTACCAGTTTATGTAGAATACGGTCAGGCACAATTAGGCATCGCCGGTTATGATATTTTATTGGAAAAATCTCCCGATGTGGCTAATTTAATTGACCTAAAATTTGGTTATTGTCGGATGTCGGTAGCTGTCCCTGCTGATAGTCCCTATCAAAGTCCCTTAGATATTCCCCATCACGGTAAAGTTGCCTCAAAATTTGTCAATTGTGCTAAGGATTATTTTCGTCGTTTAGATATTCCCGTCGAGATTATACCTCTCTATGGTTCCGTAGAATTAGGCCCGATTACGGGGATGTCAGAAGCAATAGTTGACCTAGTTTCCACCGGTCGAACTTTACGCGAAAATGGTTTAGTAGAAATTGCCGAATTATTTGCTAGTAGCGCTCGATTAATCGCCCATCCCCTCAGCTATCGACTAAATCGTGATCAGATTTATAACTGGGTAGAAAAGCTCAGAGAACCAACTACATCAATGGCAAAAGTTTAACGAATCAGCGCCCCCCTTATTAAGCTATCCTTTAGTCACATCTTTCTTAACATTTCAAACCTTTGTAGCACAAGGCTTTCAAGACTCGGTTAACAATTTGTAATATTCCTTGTTGACACCCTTACTGACAAAGAAAAAACTGAAATCAAGTCAGGATAAGGGTTGGAGTG
>NZ_JADBUN010000104.1:0-5801 GCF_020245625.1 Microcystis sp. M049S2
CTTAATGATTTTAACTGCCGAACAATGTCAAGAGATTAGAAATATGACCACAGCAGTGATTGAATTTCCTCCCCTCTTAGTTGTAGAAATTGTTAGCCCCGGTAATGCCGATGATGACTACCGTTATAAGCGTTCAGAATATGCGGTAAGAGGCATTCCTGAATACTGGATTATCGATCCTATGGCTCTAAAAATATCAGTTTTAACCCTGATTTCGGGATTTTATGAACTGGCAGAATTTAATCAGGAAGATAGAATAATATCGGTGACATTTCCCGATTTACAATTAACTCCTCAAATGGTCTTTGCACAGTAGCATTATTAACGATTATGACTATCCCCTTAGACATCCAACAACGTTGCCAACAACTAAAAACAGAACTACAAAAAGCCAGTTATGCTTATTATGTTCTTGATGATCCTTTTATACCCGATAGCGTTTATGATCAACTTTATCGGGAATTAGAGGACCTAGAAAAGCGTTATCCCCAATTAATCACCCCCGATAGTCCCACCCAAAGAGTCGGGGATAAAATCTCTAGTCAATTCGTTTCTGTTCGTCATAATATTCCCCTCTATAGTCTCGAAAATGCCTTTAACCTCGAAGAATTAAATAAATGGGGCAACCGTTGGCAAAGATATATAAATGAAACCCAAGACACGGAATATGTGTGTGAATTAAAAATCGATGGTTCCGCGTTAGCTTTAACCTACGAAAACGGCTTTTTAGTCAGAGGTGTTACCAGAGGGGATGGAGTCACCGGCGAAGATATTACCCCCAATGTGCGGACAATTCGCTCTATTCCTTTACGCTTAAATATAGATAATCCCCCGGCAATTGTGGAAGTGCGCGGCGAAGCCTTTTTACCCCTCGATACCTTCGATAAAATCAATCAAGAAAGAGAAGAAAAAGGGGAATCTCTCTTTGCTAATCCCCGCAATGCAGCAGCAGGAACCCTACGACAATTAGATCCGAAAATAGTTGATAAAAGACGCTTACAATTTTTTGCCTATACCCTGCATTTAGACGATAACCATATCACTACTCAATGGCAATCCTTAGATAGATTAGAAAGCATGGGATTTCTGGTTAATCCCCACCGTCAACTCTGTCCATCCCTGCAACAAGTGGCGCAATACTATCAAGATTGGCAAGAAAAACGTCATCAATTAGCCTACATGACCGATGGTGTCGTAGTCAAAATCAACGATTTACAGCGACAAAATCGCTTAGGATTCACCCAAAAATTCCCCCGGTGGGCCATCGCTTTAAAATATCCTGCCGAAGAAGTCCCCACGGTAGTTAAAGATATTATCGTCAATGTGGGACGCACCGGCGCAGTCACACCCATGGCGGTGATGGAACCGGTACAGGTAGCAGGAACCACCGTACAAAGGTCTACTTTACATAATAGCGATCGAGTGGCCGAATTAGATATCCGCGTCGGTGACACGGTAATTATCCGCAAAGCGGGGGAAATTATCCCGGAAGTGGTGAGAATCCTGCCAGAATTGCGTCCTAGCCAGACTTTACCCTTCCAGATGCCCACTAATTGCCCTGAATGTCAATCTCCCCTAGTCCGTCCGGTGGGGGAAGCGGTGACGCGCTGTGTCAATAGTTCCTGTCCGGCGATTTTGCGGGGAAGTGTGGTACATTGGGCTAGTCGCGATGCTCTCGATATCCGGGGATTAGGGGAAAAAGTGGTAATTTTGCTGATTGAACAGGGATTAGTTACCGCTATTTCTGACCTCTACAGCCTCGAAAAAACGGAAATTGCCAAATTAGACCGAATGGGCGAGAAATCCGCCTTAAATTTGATTACAGCTATGGCTCAAAGCAAAAATCAAAGCTGGTCGAGGGTACTTTATGGGCTAGGAATCCGCTATGTGGGCAGTGTTAACGCCAAAATTCTCGCCGAAAGTTTTCGGACAGTGGAGGAGTTAGCTAACGCCAGCGTGACTAATTTAGCCTCTGTCTATGGTATCGGTGAAGAAATCGCTCAATCGGTCTATGATTGGTTTAGAATCGCCGCTAATCGGGATTTAGTCGCTAAATTACAGGCAGCGGGTTTACAATTTGCCGCAGCAGCAAAAACCACCACCACAAAAGCGACTTTAGCAGGGAAAACCTTTGTCATTACTGGCACTTTACCAACTCTCAAACGGGAGGAAGCGAAAGAATTAATCGAAAAAGCCGGGGGGAAAGTGACGGGTTCTGTCAGCAAAAAAACTGATTATTTAGTGCTAGGAGAAGCGGCGGGTTCTAAGCTAGAAAAAGCCCTAGAATTGGGCATTACTCAGCTAACCGAAGCACAATTACTCGAATTAATCGAAGTCGGAAAAGTCTAGTAAAATCTGGATTATTTCATTAACATAAAAGACAAGTGCATCCTTAAAAAAGATCAACCAAACTGGGCGATAAACCTGATTTAATCCAGAAACAAACTCATCAGATAAACAGTCAATTTTTAAGGACGAGAAAAGTAACATTATATTAAGTAAATGTCTCTGGTTAAGGACTTTCTGCTATTCTGAGGAATAGGTATATAGTGCTAGTCCTCACGGATATTCAAACTCTCTCTAACTTTTTATAAAAAAACATAAATAACAGGGTGTTATACTAATGATAACTTCAGAGTTGGCTTCTTTAATTATCGGCATTGAAGAAAATGTACGGCCAGAAAGCGAATATTATGGCAAGCTAGTCGAATGGCGAGAAAAATATCAAACATGGCATTATGGAATTAGCTTATCGAACACGCATTTCTTTAGTTTAGGAACTCTAGAAAAACAAGAACTGCAACTCCTAAAACGCCACGATATTCGTGATTTTGACCTGAGAATTCTTCCTGATGTTAAATCACCCTTTGAAAGCGACGAAGTAATAGAACGACTTAAATATGCTTTGAGATGGTTACAGGACTTACCAGACAATTCATCTAATAAGACAATCACAGGTAAGGAATTGGCTTTTCGGATATTGACAGGCAGTCCAGATTATGAATATTCTGGAGATACAAAACCAATTCCCCCCGAACTAAGTTATGAGGATTATTTAAAGCGAAGTTGTCCAAAACTGAAGCATCGTAAGTATTCTCTTAAAAATCCCCAAGTTTGGGCTTATATATTTTTGTTTGTTTTTGTTTTATTTGTTGCAATTTTAACTCCTCCTTTATTTGATTTGATAAAAAATTTGATTGGTTCAATAGCTTGGCTTAAAAGTATAGATAATCTAGTTGAAAATATATCAAAAATATTGTTTTTCTTGTTCATTTTTATCATATCTTTCTTGCTTTGGAGAGTTTTTGTAATTATATCAAATTTTAAATGGTCGGGCTTTCAGAAAAAAAGCTTTTGGGATTGGCTACAATTATTGATAGTACCTCTAATGTTAGCTCTAGGTGCTTTCTATCTGAATTCTGCAGCCGACTTTAGAGATTATAAAATTGCACAAGAGCGAAAACAGCAGGAGATTTTGACGGATTATTTTTCCAAAATGCAAGATTTAATTGTAGAGACAAAAAAAATCAAAGAAACATCTGGGTATAAAGAATCACATCCAAATGATCAGGAAGTAATGCTGTTACCAGAATTTAGCTCGACTGCTCAAGCTTTAACTCTCTCTGTTTTAGAACAATTAGATGGCAAACGTAAAGGAAAAGTTATCACTTATTTAGCTGAATCGCAGCTAATTACTATTACTGTTGATAATAACAAGCCATCTACTCAGCCAGAAATTAAATTAGATGGAGCAAATCTCGATGATATAGAATTAGGAAATAATGGGCAAAGAAATAGCCTAAATGAGAATGAGATGACAATAATAGATCAAATACAAATCAAAAACGCTAACATGAAAAGAGCTAATTTAAGCGAATTGAGGTCGAGACATTCAGAGCTACGTGGTTCTTATTTAGAGAATGCAAGTTTAAAAAATGTGTATTTTACTGGTTCTACAATGACAGCTTCAAGATTCATCAATGGTCAAATTACCGATGTAGATTTCACTGGTGTTGATTTAGCAAAAACTATATTTGATAATGTCAAGCTCGAAAATATAACAATTTCCGATAAAACTAATTTTAACCAGGCCTGTTTTACTAAAATTGCCACATCTAATACCAAAATTGTCACATCTAATACCAAGCAACAATCATATCTCCTAACAAAAGAATACTTGCAAGAACTAATAGACAAAAAATATGTTTTAGAAGCTAAAACTCATCAAGAATGTATTCAGAAGATTGGAAATGCACAAAAAAATTTAACAGGAGCCGAGTAGTATGAAGAATCGAGAGTGTTTAATTTTAGCTACTTTAATATTAAGCATTGGCCTTGCTGCCCAAGTATCTTCCCAAACTCCATCCTATGGTGTTATTTATGGTTCAGATCGAGGCCTTCAAGAGGCACAATGGGAAATAGAACAACTACCAAGACGATTGCCACAATATCGAGGCAAAAATAAGCTATTTAAACGAAAAGGATTTTATGTGAGTGTCATCTTATTCCCAACCAAGCAAGATGCTGATAACGCTCTACCAATAATAGAGAATGAATATAAAAGAGGCTCATTTTTCAGACCTCTTAGCGATTGGTGTCCCAATTGGAAAAACCCGGAAAAGAAAGAAAAGATAGAAAGTGGCATACCCTACTTTGACTGCGGAATATGAGAAGTTTTTGTCAGAAAAACTAGGGTGATCGAGGAATGATCGCCCTACATTTGTTTTGATGTTTACTTGATAAATAAGCTCTAAGACTGGAGCAAATCTGCGGAAGTATTATCGATTAACTGAGCAACAGCATCAAGATAATCATTAAGTTCCATTTTGTGAGCTTGAGCAAATAAATTAAGGGTTTCTACCTTTGTTCCTTCTCCCTGTTCAATGCGTCTCACTTGGCGCTCGGATACTCCTATAATATCTGATTGTCGCAGTTGATGCTGTTTGCGTAAAGAGGCAATCGCTTGACCAAAAATCTGGTCATGTTTTAATTTAATCACTGCAAACTTTTGTTTTGCTTTTGGTTCAATCACACTCAAAAAAGCCGCTATATCAAGCAAATGATTGTGAGGCTGCATCTACTATTTGTGACCTTCTCTCACTGATGGTGAGCAGCAAAAGTTATTAAAAGAGGGCGAATACGATTCGCCCCTACAATAATATTATCGCGCCAATGGTAGGGGCGCATCGTGGTCAGTGAGTTGATCGAACTGCGTGCGCCCAAAATGTGATAATGTTTGCTTAACCTAGAACGATCAAAGCGTTAGATTAGAAAGAGTCCTTTTTTGAGAGATATTTAAACCTGATGGTCTGGCCTTTTAAACCGAAAACCCGCAAACAAATCGCTCGAATAGAAATTACAGGTGCAATTGCCTCCGATACCCGCAAAAGAGTCTTAAAAGCCCTAGAAATCGTTAAAGAAAGGCAATATCCCGCCCTACTTCTCCGTATTGACTCCCCCGGGGGAACCGTGGGGGATTCCCAAGAAATTTATGAAGCATTGAAGCGGTTACAAAAAAACACGAAAATAATCGCTAGTTTTGGCAATATTTCCGCCTCTGGCGGCGTTTATATCGGTATGGGGGCTAATTATATTATGGCTAACCCCGGCACGATTACTGGCTCGATCGGTGTTATCCTGAGGGGAAACAATCTGGAAAGATTAGATCTCTTGCATAAGTCTAGACAAAATAGGATAAAATAGTCCAAGAGTTAAGATTGAAAGATGACTTACGAACAAGTAAAAACTTTAAAGCCAACAGAGTTCAAACGCTTGTGTGGCGTGTATCCAGATACATTTAA
>NZ_JADBUN010000105.1:0-16157 GCF_020245625.1 Microcystis sp. M049S2
GTGTCAACAAGGAATATTACAAATTGTTAACCGAGTCTTGAAAGCCTTGTGCTACAAAGGTTTGAAATGTTAAGAAAGATGTGACTAAAGGACAGCTTAATAAGGGGGGCATCTGACAACTTTTAACGCCTACCTACTTATGATCGCTGTTTAGGCTCGACTCTAACTGGATTAACAGTGGACTTGTTGCATAATTAATTTTCGAGAGTTCAAAAATGGGAAAAATAGCCATGAGGTGACAATAAAAGAGCAGCAGAGGTGATGGTTTCGCCGGTTGTGCTTGTTAAAGGTATCTTTCTTATACTACACTTGTAACACTAATAGGTTTAGTATTCGGGAGAAAAAATTATGCGGACAATCACACGCACCACCACTACCGAGATGGAAGTCACCAGCATTCGTCTGGAAAGAGTCCTCAAAGACAAGCTGAAAGAGATTTCCGGCAATCAAGGTTATCAAGCACTCATTCGCGATGTCTTATGGAATTTCGTTCAGCAGAAATCAGGAGATTATCGACCTCAGTTTTGTGCTGGTGATATAAGGGCAGTATTTAACGCTACAGCTAGAAAAAATGAGATTTGCGCTCTCACAGGCAAGTTAATCCCCGCTAATGAAACAATGTTGTTAGGTTTGACTATCTATGGCGATTTAGTTCCGTTGAGTATGGATAGTTATGCCAATTTAAAATAAGTTTGACTAGGGTGGGGCAGAATCCGGTATAGTTAGTCCTCGCCCAAGGGAAGTGGGAATTATAAATTATAAATTATAAATTATGAATTATGAATTGAGAGGTGGGGAGTTTTTTGCTGTGAACAGTGAACTGATAACCGATAACTGATAACCGATAACTGATGACTGAAGCGATTTTACGAGTGGTTTTAATCAATCCGCAAATTCCCCCAAATACGGGGAATATTGCCCGTACTTGCGCCGCAACGAGGACAGAATTGCATTTAGTCGGTCCTTTGGGTTTTGAAATTAGCGATCGCTATCTGAAGCGGGCCGGCTTAGATTATTGGCCCCATGTAAAACTTATGTACCACTTGACAATAGGTGATTTCTGTGCATATCAACAAAAGAGCGGCGGACGAGCGATCGGGTTTAGCGTGCGCGGCAGCAGCAGTTATGTGGAATACAGCTATCAAAGCGGAGATTGGCTACTTTTTGGCAGTGAAACCGACGGTATTCCGGCAGATTTATTAAATAAGTGCGATGACACGGTTTATATTCCCATGGCAGAACCGGGGGTGAGAAGTTTAAATCTTTCCGTTAGTGTGGCGATCGGATTATTTGAGGCCAGACGACAATTGGGATTTACTCGTTAGCGGGACATTTGGCTATATAAACAGAGCAAATAAACTAAATTGAGCAAAAAATCAGAAAATTGCTTTTATTTAGCTGATTTTTGCCCATATCAGAAAAAATAGTGATCGCAGTCAATCTTGTCCGTAATAACAGCAAGAAATTATGTGGATTATCCTAGAGCAAATTAATTTTTGCTCCTTTCTAATCCCATAATTTATTGAAAATAAAAAGGCAAGATGAGGCTCATGAATATCTTCGACCTTTCTCGAAAACATTTTGGCAATCTACAGCTTTTTCATCGGCAAAAATCCACCTCTGGCTTAACTCAAGTCGAGATGTTAGTTACCTTAATTTTATTAGGAATTCTCTTAACCATTGCCCTTTCTGTTTATCAGCGTTTAATGGCTTGGATTCGCTTAAATATCGCCACCTTTGAAATATCACAGCAGTGGAAAAATACCCGTTACCAAGCCATGGGAGAAGGTTCTTATCCCCTATCTTTGTGCATGGCAGAAAGTGAAACCAAACAGATTAAAGTGGCAAAAGTGCAAGGAAACGAATGTGAAAATGTCACCGATTGGACTCCCATCACTCGCGGTGTTAGCATCGATACTAATAATTCTACCCTACGCCGAGTTAGTGGACCTGTGGGTAATCAAGGTACAATTTATCGCGCTAGTTGGGCCGATACAAGGGGGGGGTTAGGAGGTTCTTGGGGACAGTTAGGCAGAATTACTTTAGTTGCTGCCGGTACACCCGACAAACGCTGTTTATTTTTATTCCGTGTTGATGGTAGTTGGGATATTCGTCAAGATGATAGCTGTGTGGGTTAAAGCTGATTTAAAACTAGGGAATCAGACGATCGATTTGTTGAGCTAAATCAAAATCTAAGTTACTCAAACCTCCCACGTCATGGGTAGTGAGGGAAAGAGTAACGCGATTGTAATTGATGGTAATATCAGGATGATGACCTAGTAATTCAGCCGGAGTAACTAAGCGATTAACAAAAGTGATCGCTTCGATAAAATTGTTAAATTTAAAAGTTTTTTCAATCCGTTGATCTCGTAACTGCCAGCCCGGGATAGTCTGTAATTGTTGGGAGATTTCTTGATCGGATAAACGAGTAGTGGGTAAAGAGAGGACTAATTCCCCAGTTAACCCAATCATGAAAGCGATCGCTATTGCTAAGAATTGGTTCAACATTGAAGACGCTCCCGTAGTTGTGGTGAGCAGAAAAAGTGATCGATCGGGAGAGCATAAGCCCAAAATCTAACATAAAATCCAACATTAAGAAACACATTACACCAAAATATCGAGAGAGCCAGGCTCAAAAATCTAGAATCCTGACTGATAGCCTTTCTGGGGGGAAACTTAAACGGTTTTCAGTCCGTCTGGGAGTACACTAGAAAATACTCACTTATTCGATCGAGCCGTTCATGATTATTTCCGTCGTAGCACTGAAGGGAGGGGTCGGGAAAACCACCACATCGATTCATTTGGCCGCCTATTTTCAAGAAAAAGCGCCCACCTTATTGATTGATGCGGATAAAAATCGTTCGGCTCTCCATTGGTCCCGGGAAGATACCCTTCCTTTTATGGTAGCGTCCCAAGCTGGAGCGACGGGACTGGTGAAACAATACACTCATATTATCGTCGACACCCAGGCCCGGCCGGAGCCAGACGAGTTAAAAGATTTAGCTCAGGGCAGCGATTTATTAATTTTACCCACCACTCCCAATCATCTCGATATCGATGTCACCATTAAAGCGGCAGAATTGCTGTCCACGATGACCGATAATTATCGAGTTCTTTTAACCCAAGTGGATTCACGGACAAAAACAGGACGGGAAGCGCGGAAAGCTCTAGAAGAAGCAAAATTACCGCTATTTAAGCGAGAAATTCCCCGTTTAGTGGCTTTTGAACGAGCGGCCGAAAAGGGAGTCATCGTCAAAGATTATCCCGACCCCCGGTCGAATTTCGGTTGGCTTTGTTACCAAGCGGTCGGTAAAGAAATTTTTGCCCTAATGACATAAATTGTTAAAAAAGTTAACATTAATATTTGTGTCATTTTTCCCCGAAAAGATACTTAATCTGCATGGGGACTTTTTGTAATCTTCCGTTAAGCGTTCACTCCTAAATCGGTAAAGTCTGAGACAATCAAAAAAGTCTGACTGTAGGAGAACCCTCTATGAAATTGGCCTATTGGATGTATGCGGGTCCCGCTCATATTGGCACTTTAAGGATCGCCAGTTCCTTTAAAAATGTTCATGCTATCATGCACGCTCCTCTGGGAGACGATTATTTTAACGTCATGCGCTCGATGTTGGAAAGGGAGCGTAATTTTACCCCCGTCACTGCTAGTATTGTCGATCGTAATGTTTTAGCCCGGGGTTCCCAAGAAAAAGTCGTCGATAATATTGTTCGCAAAGATCGCGAAGAAAGTCCCGATTTAATCGTTTTAACCCCCACCTGTACCTCCAGCATTCTCCAAGAGGATTTACAAAACTTTGTCGAAAGAGCGCGACAGGATGCCCAAGGAGATGTGCTGCTGGCCGATGTTAACCACTATCGCTATAATGAACTACAAGCGGCCGATAAAACCCTCTATCAAATTATCAAATATTATCTTGATAAGGCCCAGAGAAAAGGGGAAATTATCTCCCAGAAAACCCCCAAACCTTCGGTTAATATTATCGGTATTACCACCCTCGGTTTCCATAACCAACATGATCGCACGGAATTAAAGCGGTTAATGGCAGATTTGGACATTGAAGTTAACGAAATTATCCCCGAAGCTGCTTCGGTGGAAAACTTAAAAAATCTGCCCCGCGCTTGGTTTAATCTGGTTCCCTATCGAGAAGTGGGATTAATGACAGCCAAATATCTCGAAAGTGAATTCGCCATGCCCTACGTTGATATTACCCCCATGGGAGTGGTGGAAACAGCCCGCTGTATTCGCAAAATTCAAGAGGTAATTAATCCCCAAGGTGCAGCAGTAGATTACGAAGATTTTATCAATGAACAAACTCTGCATATCTCCCAAGCTGCTTGGTTTTCTCGTTCCATTGACTGTCAGAATTTAACCGGGAAAAAAGCGGTGGTTTTTGGTGATAATACCCACGCAGCCGCTATGACAAAAATTCTCGCCAGGGAGATGGGAATTCATGTGGTTTTAGCGGGTACTTATTGCAAGTATGATGCGGATTGGTTCCGGGAACAAGTGAGTGAATATTGTGATGAAGTGTTAATTAGTGATGATAATGGGGCGATAGGGGATGCTATTGCTCGATTAGAACCAGCGGCGATATTTGGTACTCAAATGGAACGTCATGTGGGCAAACGTTTAGATATTCCCTGTGGAGTAATTGCCGCACCTATTCATATCCAAAATTTCCCCCTCGGTTATAAACCTTTCTTAGGTTACGAAGGCACTAATCAGATCGCCGATTTGGTCTATAATTCCTTTACTTTGGGGATGGAAGATCACCTATTAGAGATATTCGGTGGTCATGATACCAAAGAGGTAATTACTAAGGGTATTTCGGCAGATTCTGACCTAAATTGGAATAAGGAAGCTACGACAGAATTACAGAAAATACCCGGTTTTGTGCGGGGGAAAGTCAAACGAAATACCGAAAAATTCGCCCGCGATCGAGGTATTGGTGAAATAACTTTAGAGGTAATGTATGCCGCTAAAGAATCCGTAGGAGCTTAATTATTTTTTGGGGCTGAAAGTTAACAGCATTCAGCCCTTTTTTTTAGTTATTTACTTAATCCCTGAAGTATTCTTTCCTCTACTCCTTTCCCCTGAATTAACACTCCAAATCCTCCTAAACCGGTGGGATTTATTAATTGATGTAAGGCATCTCGACGCTGAAATATAGTTAATATATCGCTCTTTCCTTGAGAAAGTTCATTTAATCTATCTCCTAATCCCAAAGCCATTAAAAATAATCCTTGCTGAGTAAAACCGAGATTTTTTAAGCCTAATTTCTCCCCTTGACGTTGTAAAGCAGTAAAATCCACATGAGTGGTAATATCTTGTTCTCCTACCCACAAATAAGGATGATCATGACGCTGATGTTGTCGATAACATTGTAGGGTTCCTTGACTTCTTTGGGGATGATAATATTTTTCGGCAGTGTAACCGTAATCTATGGTTAAGATATAACCTCGATCAAGTTTCCGATTAACCGTTTCTAACCAGTCTAAAGCTAATAAATTTACCTCGGTTTGATAACCCTCCGGATAAAGTGGTGAAGGAATATTTATCCCCACTAAATCAAAATAATCTTTGATTCTGTCATTAGATAAATCTGCGATAATCTCCTGAAAAGATTCCCCCAATCCTAGATAAATTTCTCGCAATTCTCCCGACTCAATCACAACTCGATGGACAGGAAAAGCATCGATTAACTCATTACTAAACACACAACCCACAAGGGAATTATCGGCTAAATCCTGCCAACTTCGCCAAGATACCGGGGAATATCCCGCTAAAGTTGCCTGTTGTCTTTCCCTGAGTTTCTGAGATTGTTCAATAATTATATAACTGAGATTTTGATAAAAATCAGCATAGCTATGACTTAAATAATCAAGAATATCCTTCGCTAAAATTCCCGAACCTGCTCCCACTTCCACTAAAGTAAATCCTCGCGAATTGCCCAAAAATTCCGCCATCTCGACAAATTGCTCTGCCAACAATTCACCAAAATCTGCCCCTAGGGACGAGGAAGTAAAAAAATCTCCTTTTGAGCCAATTTCTACTTTTCCAGAGGTGTAATAGCCATAATCAGGGTGATAGAGAGCTAAATCCATCCAGCGCTCGAAGCTAATTCGACCCGCTACTGATTGTTTAATTTCCTCTAGGATGATTGCTTCTAAATTCATTTTGATCAGGGAATTATGAATTAGGAATTATGAAATGGGAAGTGGGAATTAGGAAGTGGGAATTAGGAATTAGGAAGTGGGAATTAGGAAGGGTGCATCTAACATTTGCAAAAATACCGACAATCAGCAATTATCAGTGACTCTTAAATTATTACAGACGTATCAGCAGCTGCGTGTAAGCATCCCACCGAAAAACTAATGCGCGGGGGTTTGGGGGCGGCGCCACGCCCCCAACGGGGGGTTTGGGGGGTAGAACCCCCCAAAGGCTTGGATTGAGTGATAAAATCGAAAGTAACGCCCAATTTTAGCCGAGAGTTTCCCCGTAAAAATCCCAACTTGGTAGATTTACAAAAATTAACTTAAAACTTACATCTGATAACTGATAACTGATAACTGATAACTGATAACTGATCACTGATAACTGATAACTGATAACTGATCACTGATTTACTCTCCCGCATGATAGGAACTGCGGACTAGGGGGCCAGATCTAACCTGAGAAAACCCCATTTTTTGGGCAATTTCTCCCAACTCGCTAAATTCTGAGGGAGTCCAATATTTCTGTACGAGCAAATGTTCCAGAGAAGGACGCATATATTGACCAATAGTAACTCGATCGCAGTTGATCGCGCGTAAATCTGCCAAAGTCTCGATAATTTCCTCTTTTGTCTCACCGTGACCGACCATTAAGCCGGATTTCGTCGGAATTGAGCGATCGATTTCCTTAACATAACGCAAAACCGCCAAAGAGCGATCGTATTTAGCCCCGCGTCTAACTGGTCCTTGCAAACGGCGCACCGTCTCGATATTGTGATTGTAACAGGCAGGTTTTGCCCCTACCACCGTCGCCACCCGTTCCTGTTGACTTCCCTTACCTCCAGCAAAATCCGGGGTTAACACCTCAATTAAAGTGTGGGGATTGAGTTCGCGAATGGCCGTCATCGTCCGCACAAACCAACTGGCTCCGCCGTCTTCGAGGTCATCTCTAGCTACAGAAGTCAAGACAACGTAACTTAAATTTAACAATTGCACCGCTTCCGCTACTTTTTGCGGTTCCTCCACATCGAGAGGCATGGGTGCATGACCCTTATCCACTTGACAAAAAGCACAGGACCTGGTACAAGTGGGACCCATCAACAAAAAAGTCGCCGTACCTTGGGCATAACATTCGCCGCGATTGGGACAGCGACCCTCCTCGCAGATAGTATGAATGTTCCTTTGTTTGATAATGCGCTGAACCGTGGAAATTTCGCTAGATTTGCCGAGTGAACGCCGTAACCAAGGAGGTAAAGAGGTTATTTCCTCGCGCCACTGTGGGGGTATATTGGACATGAGAAGTTAACTAATGTTGGGGGTTGGGGATTCCAGTTATCAGTAATCAGTGGGGAGAGGGGACAAGGGAGAGAGACGACCGACTCCCCAAAACGAAAACTTCTGATCTCACCATTAAGATAACTGTCATAAGCTGAGAAAGCGAGTCAAGATTATTGTTAATCAAAAAGGAAACTTGGGCAATGGGACGACGGCAACGGGGAAAAATTTTCAATCTGGTCATTCAAGGATTGGCGGGTTGCCTCTTGGTTAGTATTTTTGTTCTTAATCCCCAGCCATCCCTAGGCCAAAATTTTCTGGTTCCATTTGTATCTCCCACGGGTACAAGGATTTTTGTAGCCGGGGATATAGAATATGCTTCCGTGAATCTAGATGGATTTGCCTTATTTCAGATTGCCTCCCAAGATTTTACCGCTTCTGAGGCCCGGGAACTCTCCCCGGTAGAAAGACGGGCTAGCCGCATTGAAAGAGGTTTAAATAATATTATCAATCGGGGTTTCGATCCGACAACCCTGCAAGTAAGTACGGCGACTCTCAATAATTTAACCGTGATTGTGGCCAAGGATAACCAGAATTTACCGCAACAGGTAATTCTGACAGTAACAGAAGTTGATGCCCTGATCGATTCTTCTTCGGTTGGCGATTTAGCGGACAGATGGGTTAAAATCATCCAAACAGCTTTGCTCCAAGCTTGGCAAGAACGTCAGCCCGCCCCTCGTCGGCAACAGGTAATGACTGCCACTATAATTATTTTGGGGCTAACTTTCTTAAGCTGGGTATCAATTTGGTGGCAGAAACACCTAAGAAATCGCTTTAATCTCCTCAAAAAACAAGCTAAAAGGCAATCCGATCAAAATTTACCCATAAATTCCCCCCCCAGAAAAGATCGCTCCCAAGAGCCGATTTTAGCCTCTCTAGAAGATTCCTCTAATTTCCGTCAACAGGCTGATATTCAGCGACAACTGACGTTAAATATTCTCTGGAAAAGACTGGCTCTTATTGGACTGATACTGCTTTGGTTTGGCGGAATAGCGGCGATTTTGTATGTATTTCCTGAAACTAGGCTAGAAGGACGCGGAATAATCCGTATTCCTTTACAGATTTTTATCATCTGGTTGCTGATGACATCAGTGAGCAATATGGTTAATCTCTACGTTAATTCCAGACTACGCGAGTGGGTAGAGGAAGGAGCGGTTTTTTCGGAAAATTTGGAAAGGAGGATTCTGCGCGCTCCCACTTTATTAGAAGTTTGGCGACAAATTATCACATTTATCGCTATTTTTCTGGGAATTTTGGTTTTTTTGAGTTGGATGGGCCTTTCTTTCGCCTTTTTACTCACGGGAGCCGGTTTAGTGGGAGCATTGCTCACCTTTGCCTTTCAGGATCTTTTAAAAGATTGGATTAACGGTTTTCTAATTATCTTTGAAGACCAATACACTGTCGGTGATATGATCCAGTTTCAGGAGTTTATCGGTTTGGTGGAAAATATGAGTTTGCGAGCGACTCAATTGCGGGCTGCCGATGGACGTTTAATCACTATTGCCCATAACCAAATTATCACCGCACACAACCTCAGTAAAGATTGGGCGCGGGTCGATTTTACCATCGAAGTCGCCTATCAGACCGAGCCAGATCTGGCGATCGCTTTAATGGCAGCCATCGCTGAAAATATGGCTGTAGATCCACAATGGCAAGAAGATATCATCAATCCCGTGCAGGTTGCTGGTGTCAGTCGGGTTTCTCACACAGGAATGGAAATTATGCTCAGAATTGTCGTCAAAAGATTACGACAATGGGACATAGAAAGAGAGTATCGTCGTCGTCTAAAAATTGCTTTTGAGGAGAAGGGAATTCACATCGGTATCCCCCAACAAAGTTTCCTCATAGCAAGAGATAGAGAAGAATTCAAGGGACAGTTTTAAAAGGGAGTGATACTAAATCCTGTTTAAAAGGTATAGGAGAGTGGGGTGTAGGGTGTAGGGTGTGGGGAGAAGGGAGAAACAATTCATAACTTGAGAGTTAATCACACTATTAAAAACGGATTTGTTATCAGTTAGCAGTTATCACTCCGCGTCCTGTAGGGGCGAAGCATTCGGATAGAAAATCTACGGTTTCACCGATAGGTTAGGGACTTGCGCTTTGATAATGTACCTTTTGGGCGAACGCAGTTCGCCCCTACATTGTGGACAAAATCCGTTACTGTAGGGGCGCAAAGCTTGCGCCCTCCGATCGATTGGGATATTATTCCCACACAAGTCCCTTATTGCCCGAATGCTTCGCCCGTACTTTTTGCCGCAAACCCTAAGTAGAAAATTGCCGTCTTTTCACTGATTACTGATCACTGATTACTGTTTGGTAAGTTTAAACTAGGTTAGGATAGCTAACCTAACCTAGAAAATTTTTAGGAAGCTAAGGCTACCTCGACTATTTGTTGTAGTTCCCCATTTTGATAGAGTTCGATCATAATGTCGGAACCGCCAATAAATTCACCGTTGATATAGACTTGGGGAATAGTTGGCCAATTGGAATACTCCTTAACTCCTTGTCTTAACTCCTGATCTTGCAGAATATCGACAGTTTCGTAGGAAACCCCCAGAATATTGAGAATTTGTATGACGTTATTCGAGAAACCACACTGAGGCATTAATTTATTGCCCTTCATGAACACAAGAACTTTGTTATTCTGAACTAATTGATCGATTCTGTCCTTAGTTTCGGGTGTCATAGGTCTAGTAGCTAGAATTTGAGCAAGAATAGCCAATCCTGAGACGTGGCATATCCTATCAGTTTAGCACAAGCCGTTGGGATAGCCTTAAAAAGGAAGATCTTCGTCCTCCTCCAAACTATCTAAAATTTCGTTAACATCAGGTCTCCCGCGCACGATAGTCATATTTTCCAGAGACTTATTAACTTTAGTTTCTACGGCCGAATTTTCTGGCACTGAATAACCCATATTGACCAGTTCACCATCAAAAGATTTCGCTAACTTTTGAGCGGCCGCCAAAATTTCGCTAACATCGACATCTTGATCTAATGTCTCTAAAGATGAATCAAAATTTAAGATTTTTTGGGGCAGTTCTGTGCTAGGAGTTTTTGGGGTTCCCGATGCAGTGATCTTTGCTTCTTTTTTCTCGATAATTGCTTCTTTGACCGGGGGAATATCAACCACGGTCATAACTTTATTTTCGGGAGTTATTGGTGGAGTTGCTGCGGTTTCTGGTGGTGGTTGTATCCTGGCCGCCGGGGATTGGGAAACTTCCGCAGCCATGGCAGCAGTAGCGGAACCTACCTGTAAGTGAACTTTAATCCGGCGCTGAAAAACTGCCTCGAAAGCTGACTCAATATTAGTCAATCGTAGCCGGGCCATTTTTAATAATTGTTCCGAAGATATGCTTAAATAAGCACTCGATTCTTCCATATTAAAAAGACTGCCATGCTGACGCAAGAGAGTGCGAGTAGTGGGGGGTTCCATTACTTCTAAAACCTGCTGCCAAATTTGTTCATTATTGTCATCACTAGCAACAGTTTTAACCTCAGTTTTCGGCACTGCGACGCTAGTTGTCGGGGTGATAACCGCCGGTTTGATCGGTTCATTAACTGGCGCCGGCGCTGTGATCACTTCAGGGGGCCTCTCGGCGCTGGTTTGGGGACGGGAAGGCGCTACCGTGGCAACTAGAGGAATCACCTGTGCTTGCGGTAACAGTCCTAATAGAGTGACTTCTAACCAGAGACGGGGTTGAGTGGTGTTTTTTAGTTGCGTTTCGCTGTCTTTAAGAAGTTGTTGACCGCGGAGAATTTCCTCTAAAGACCAAGTACGCGCTTCCGTACATAATTCCTGCCAAGTGGGAGCAGTGACAGCCACCATTTCTGGACGATTAGGGGCGGTTTTGGCTAAAAGTAGGTTTAAATAGAACCCCGCTAGATTTTGCAAGACGATTAAAGGTTCCTTACCGCGATTCATCAGATGGCGACATTGTTCGATAACTTGATCGGGAATATTGCCATGAATGACTTTAAGTAGGGTTAAGAGGTCTCTTTCGGGGACTGCACCGACCAAATCCCAGACTCGCTCGGCCGTAATCGTTCCTGCGAGTAAACTTAATTGATCGAGGAGACTTTCCGCATCGCGTAAACCACCGTTAGCGATCTGAGCCACTAGGGTTAATGCTTCTAGGTTAATATCGATCGCTTCTATTTGGGCGATTTTTTGTAGGTGTGCCACCATCGCATCGAGAGCAATACGGCGATAATCAAAGCGTTGACAACGGGAGATGATGGTAGGTAAGACACGCTGAGGATCAGTGGTAGCAAGCACGAAAATCACTCGATCTGGCGGTTCTTCCAGAGTTTTCAGCAAAGCATTAAAGGCCGCCGTACTGAGCATATGGCAGTTATGAACTAATAACCCATTGGCAACAAAATTATGATTGTCCTCCACTTCTAGGTCATAGACGCTTTCTGTGTCACCTTCTTGAATCCCTATCACTTCCTCGAAATTTGTAAGCCATTGAGGGGATTGCATAGGGTTGTAAATCGGCAATCCATCGGGCTGTGGCCGATGCTCCCATTTTGAGGTAATGATAGATCTTCCCCGTACTGTGTCGAGTATAGGATAGGCTTTTTGTAGCGTAACCTCTTTGAGTGAGCCAATCGGCAATAAGTTGATTTTCGGCGGGGGAATATCCTTCCGTGTGTAATTGGATAAAACGGCTTCCGTGAGGGGTGATACTGAGTGATCCGTCATCCATATACCACCAAGCCAGTCCTTCGGGTGTGATGTTTTCCAGCCAATTGAGGGAAACAAATTTTCGTTCTCCTTGAGGTCTGACCATCTGGAAAACTTCTCCAAGGCTGGGATGACAAACGCTGCGGGCATAGATTGAAAGTTCTCCATATCCACCGTTGGCAACGATTTGTGACTGAATTTGTAACTCTGGAAGACGACTGGCTTTGTATTCAATCCATTCTTGTTGTTTACTGCCATGATTCCAGCGTATTCTCGGCCATCGACTGTTTTGGTTGGGGTAATCGATAGTTCCATCTCCGAGTAAAGTCCCGTATATAAGTCCGAGGCTGTTTGAGGACAAAGATTCTCGATGGAACAGTAATTTTTTGGTTCGCTTTTCCCATAAACCGTGTCCTTGTTTGTAAGGATGTCTTTGCCAATAGGATTCAATACTTTTGATCCCTCTGCCTTTTTGTTGGAGAAACAAGGGAATTTCCAGTTTTTCCCCACAGCCACACTGACAAAAGGGCTTGATGGATTCAGCCTGTTGCAAAATAGAGGCCAAGTCATAGACTCTTGTTCCGTTACTATTGCCGTAGTTTTGATGCCCTGAAACGAAACGTCGGTTATGTCCATCCCTTCCATACTTAGAGATGAGTTGCCCGCAGTCACATTCACAGGTGATAGTATCTGATCGCCGATTTTGAGATTTTTTGCTTGTATCCATGCTTTTTCTGTTCTAATCAAATGATTACCAGTGCAATTAATCGTCCGATTTCTGGTTTGAATGGTTAAAGTTGCTTTTACGCCTCGGTTTAGCCATCGCAGGACTTTTTTATATTCCCACTCTCCGCTGCTCTCGTTGTAACTGAGAACTCGTTTTCCGAGAATCTCAGGATGATTAATGGGGATTAATCCCGTTTCGGTGAAAACAAGGCTATCCCCAGTCAGGCATTCATCGATGACATAGACTTTATAACGACATTGGACGGGGGCAAATTGCGATCGCTCGATAATTTCCCGAATGTTATCCACACCGGTATTACTAGCGGCATCAATTTCGATCACGTCTAAAGCGGAACCATTGGCGATCGCTTGACAGACGGAACATTTACCGCAGGGAATCGGCGTCGGATGGTCACTAGACAGACAGTTGAGGGATTTGGCTAAAATTCGCGCCGAGGAGGTTTTCCCCGTGCCTCTGGGTCCAGTAAATAGGTATGCAGGAGCGATTCGCTCACTGATTAAGGCATTACTCAGGGTCGTGGCGATCGCTGATTGTCCCACCAAATCGGCAAAGGTTTGGGGACGATACTTATGATGTAGAGGTTCGTAGGTCATGACTGGCTGAAAACTTTTTCCGCACCCTAGAGACTACTATTATCCTATCCCGATTCTTTTTCGGCACGAGAACAAGTGTATGCTTTTTATCTAGCCAGTTTTAATGCGCGATTTGCATCACGAAAATGGCAATTTGGCCAAGGCTTCTAATAAATTGTATTAATAACTACAATTTCGCCGAGAAAACCTGACGACTATCTTAGTATGCCTAAAGACAGCGCCACTAATCAGACCAACTGCTTATGACTGAATCTACAAAAACCCAATGTCCTTACTGTGGAGTAGGTTGTGGTTTGACAGTCACCCCCCCCGCGTCGGCCGGACAAGCATGGAAAGTCTTCGGGGACAAGTCCCACCCCTCCAGTCAAGGTATGGTCTGTGTTAAAGGGGCCACCGTAGCGGAATCAATCGATAAAAATCGCCTCAAAACCCCGATGATCCGCGATTCTCTCCAAGAGCAATTCCGTCCTTGTACTTGGGAAGAAGCCCTCGATCGCATCGTTAACCGCATCCAAACTCTAATCGCTCAGGGGGAAAAGGAAAGTATCTGTTTATACGGTTCGGGACAATTTCACACCGAAGATTACTACGTCGCCCAAAAACTGGTCAAGGGCTGTCTGGGAGTCAATAACTTTGATGCTAATTCCCGTCTCTGTATGTCTTCGGCCGTGGCCGCTTATCGGGACAGTTTCGGGTCCGACGGTCCCCCCTGCTGTTACAATGACCTAGAATTAACCGATTGTGCCTTTCTGGTGGGGACAAATACGGCCGAATGTCACCCCATCATCTTTAACCGTCTGCACAAGTATCTCAAAGGTAACAAAGAAGCGAAATTAATCGTCGTTGATCCCCGCAGGACAAAAACCGCCGAGGCCGCTAATCTCCACCTAGCCATTAACCCGGGGACTGATATTGACCTATTTAACGGTATTGCTCACCTGTTACTGGGTTGGGGTGCGATCGATACCTATTTTATCGATAAATGCACCCAGGATTTCCCCAAATACGCCGAAATTATCCGCCATTATCCCCCCGAAATCGTCGCGCATAAATGCGGTATCCCCATCGAGGATTTAGAAAAGGCTGCCCGCTACTGGGCCGAATCAAAAAGAGTGCTTTCTCTCTGGTCGATGGGTATTAATCAATCTAGCGAAGGCACGGCCAAAGCCCGCACTTTAATCAATTTACACCTAATGACGGCTAATATCGGTAAACCGGGGGCTGGTCCTTTTTCCCTAACCGGACAACCCAACGCCATGGGAGGACGGGAAGCCGGCGGCCTCTGCCATCTTCTCCCCGGTTATCGTTCCGTCAAAAATCCCCAACACCGGGCCGAAGTGGAACAAGCTTGGGGTTTACCTGCTGGTCAGATTTCTCCCGTCCCCGGTCGCGACGCTTGGAGTATGATTACTGGTTTGGAGACGGGAGATGTCAAACTTCTTTGGATTGCCGCCACTAATCCGGCCGTTAGTATGCCTGATCTAAAACGCACCCAGGCGGCTCTGTTAAAATCACCTTTTACTGTTTATCAGGATGCCTACTATCCCACAGAAACCAGCGCCTACGCTCATTTATTACTGCCAGCGGCCCAATGGGGCGAAAAAACCGGAACAATGACCAATTCTGAGCGTATGGTGACTTTAAATAAAGCTTTTCGCTCTCCCGTCGGTCAAGCTCAGGCCGATTGGCAAATTTTTGCCGAAGTTGGTCGCCGTTTGGGTTTTCAGGCACAATTTAATTTTAAGGATTCGGCCGAGGTACATTCCGAGTTTATCCGGTTGACATATAAACGTCCTTGTGATATGACGGCGATTAATTATGAGCGCCTGGCCGAGACTCCCCGACCGTGGCCCGATTCCATCGATGAAATTTCTGCCCCTAAAACCGCTAATTCTGGGGAATTACTGGATAATTTAGTTAAAGATGAAGATAAAAGCCAAAAAACAGCCGCAAAACGCCTTTATACCGATGGTAAATTTAATACTGCCGATGGTCGTGCTGTTTTCGCCGCTTACCACAGTAAAGGTTTAGCGGAACCCCCGGACGATGATTATCCCCTAGTTTTGACCGTGGGGCGTTTGTACGGTCACTGGCACACCCAAACCCGCACCGGCCGCATCGAGAAAATTGTCAAAATGCACCCCGCACCTTTTCTGGAAATTCATCCCCAAGATGCGGCAAAATTGGACATAGAAGCTGGAGAATGGGTGGAGGTGCGTTCTCGTCGCGGTTCTGCCCGTTTTCCCGCTTTAATTACCAAAGCAATTGTTCCTAATTGTGTCTTTGTGCCGATGCACTGGGGGGCCCTATGGGCAGAAAATTCTGAGGCCAATAGTCTCACCCATCCGGCCGCTTGTCCGATTTCCCTGCAACCAGAATTAAAAGCTTGTGCTGTCAAATTAATCCCGATCAAGTCTTTAGTTAGGGTTAGCTGAATAAATCTTAAAACCTTGTTGGGTAAGACTTTTAGACCTTTTGTCAATCAAAAAGTACCGGATATGGGAGTGATCGGGGGAAAATTCAGGTACTTTTTCTCTGAAAATTAGGTAATTGGCCACCTCAA
>NZ_JADBUN010000106.1:0-2757 GCF_020245625.1 Microcystis sp. M049S2
GTGAAGCGTTAACCGTTCGGCGGTTCGGCTGAGCTCACCGTCGAAGCCTGAGCTCACGGCCGAAGCCCCATTGACGCGACCATCCCAAAAAGGTGGCGTGGTGAGGAATCACCGTCCGTTTACGGCGGTGAGGATGTCAAAACTGGTAGGTTGCGAGATTTTTCTAGGCTCGCAGTTTAACCCGATCAACCGATAACCGATAACCGATAGAGGGGTGCAGAATGGGAGAATGGTTAGATTTTACCGATGAGGTGGTCACTGTTAATGGCAAAGGTGAGGAAATTAAACGGGAAAAAGTCACTAATCGAGGTTATAAGTATTTTTTAAGCAAAAAAACCTTTTTAGAAATGATTTCTATCCCTAGCGGTCAATACCTCATCGGTGCGCCCAAAAGCGAGTTAGGCTCGAAATTGAGTCAAAGTCCCCAATCTCTGGTTAATATTCAGGCTTTTTGCCTGAGTCGCTACCCAATTACTCAACGACAATGGCGCGAGGTGGCAAAATTAGAACCAGTAAATATTGAACTTAATCCCTATCCGGCCCATTTTGAAGGTTACGATCGCCCTGTAGAACAAATTAACTGGTGGGAAGCGGTGGAATTTTGCGATCGCCTATCCCGTCTCACTGGACTGAATTATCGTTTACCCGCAGAAAAAGAATGGGAATACGCTTGTCGGGGAGGTACATCAACCCCCTTCCACTTTGGCCTGACAATTTCCACGGATTTAGCCAACTATTCCGGGGTGGACTGGGATTATGGCGGGAAAGTATGCAGTTCTGGTCGTTATGGGGAAGGTTCCCTAGGCTGCGATCGCAGGGAAACCACACCAGTGGGAATGTTTGCCGTCGCTAACCCTTTCGGACTCTACGATTTGCACGGAAATGTCAGGGAATGGTGTGCAGATTACTGGCGCGATAACTACGAAGCAGCCACAATAGAAGATAGGGACAGACGAGTTTTACGCGGCGGTTCTTGGAATGACGGTCCTAACAAATGTCGCTCGGCCTACCGAGTCAAATTTATGGCTACTGCTGGACTCTATGATATTGGTTTTCGTGTCGTTAGCGATAATTCCCCTTAAATCTGAAAACCGATCACTGATTACCAGTGACAGGGAGGTGAAAAAATTGAAAATAGAACTATCCCAGCAAATAATCAGCGAATTTTGTCAGAAATGGCAGATATCTGAAATGTGTTTATTCGGATCGGTTTTGCGGGAAGATTTTCGTGCAGACAGCGATATTGATATACTGGTCAGTTTCCAAGATAGTGTTTCTTGGGGACTTCTGGAGTTTTCGAGGATGAAACGGGAATTAGAGAATTTATTGGGACGGAAAGTTGATTTGCTAACGAAAAAATCGATCGAGTGACTGGGGTGATAACAGAAATCTGTTAAAAAATCAGATCAGTTTTTTTCTGTTTACTATTTACTTTTTACCTAATTAATGCTTGTCATTCTCTCCGCTATTATTCCAGTGGGTTTTATCATCCTCATCGGTGTGATAGCAGGAAAAATCCTCACTGTTGAAGTGCATTCCCTTTCCCAAATCACGGTATATATTCTTGCCCCCGCTTTGGTGATTGATGGACTCTATCGCACCACTTTATCCGGCAGCAATATTGGTTTAATTCTCCTAGGTTTTGCTCTTATTTCACTGGTAATGGTGATTATCGTCGAAATTATCGCCTATTGTCTTAGTCTCGATGGTGATACCCGCAAAAGCCTCATGGCTGCCGCTGTGATGCCCAATAACGGCAATATGGGTTTACCGGTGGCTAGTTTTGCCCTGGGTGCGGCTGGACTGGAAAGAGCGATAATCTATATGATTGGTTCTAGTATTCTGTTATTTGGTATTAGTCCCGCTTATTTGCGAGGAAAAAGCTTTCTTTCAGGATTTCGCCTGGTTTTTCAATTGCCCTTAATCTGGTCAATTTTTATCGGCATTAGCTTTCAAACTTTCTCTTTTCATCTTCCCCTGCAATTAGATAAAAGTATTAGCTATCTAGGACAATCGGCAATTCCTTTGGCTTTAATTATCCTAGGTATCCAATTATCTCAGCAAAAATTAGCGATCGGTAAATTAGAATTATTAGGGGCTGGTTTGCGTCTTTTAGTCGCTCCTCTTTTGGCATTTGTGATCGGCAATAGTTTAGGATTAACCGGTATGGATATAAAAATTCTTATCCTACAAAGTGCCATGCCCACCGCCGTTAATACCGTCATTTTAGTCACAGAATTCGGTGGTTCGGCCACTTTAATGTCCCGCACAGTTGTTGTCACTACCCTTGCCAGTTTTCTGACTATTCCTTTCTTTCTTTGGTTATTAAAAGTCTATTTATAAGTAGGGTTTGCTGAAAAAGTTTGTTGGTGGGGTTAGGAGTCAGGAGTCTCCGAGTCAGGATTCTCCGAGTCAGGATTCAGGAGATTATTTTATTTATTCTCCCCACACCCCACTTCCCCACTTCCCCACTTCCCCAATTCCCCAATTCATAATTCATAATTTAACCTTTGACTCACCGCTCAACTAAACTTACTCAAACTTACTTAAAAGCCTGAAAGCTTAGTCATTCGTAGTTCGACCGGCTCACTAACAAGTGGGTCAAGCACTACAGGATTAAACGGCAAACCCTTTATTCCCTGGTCAATGACATCAGGAATTACTTTTCTAATGATGTTAAATGCCCCATTGACATCGGCATTTAACAACTGATTTGTTCCCATTTTATAAAGTCCCCTAGCTAACCTTTTTCCCTTA
>NZ_JADBUN010000107.1:0-34227 GCF_020245625.1 Microcystis sp. M049S2
GTTAAAAGTTGTCAGATGCCCCCCTTATTAAGGGGGGATTAAAGGGGGGACTAAGGGGGGATCGGCACCCCCCTTATCAAGGGGGGCAGGGGGGATCGAACCTAAAATCCATTTTTAATTTAATTATAACCAGCTACTTAAATACCCGGGCAGCTTATTACATTTTGGGCGCACGCAGTTCGATAAACTTACTGACCACGATGGGCCTCTACCATTGGCGTAATAACTTCTGCTGGTCATCATAACTGGGAGAGATTCACAAATGTGAGATGCACCCAACTGGTAATCATTGAACTGCAAACTCAAATCCGATAACTGAGTCAAGATAGCTAAAAATCCCCATCGCTCTACCATGCGTTTCAGACAAATTTTTATGCTTTTATTACATGGCTGGCAATATTTTGTAACAATCTATACTATCTTTCCCGTTGAAGACTGTAAATTTAAGTTAATTGCTTCGGTGATAACCCTGAAATAAACTGATCTTTCTAGCCCAGATGACCAAAAACCGCCCCTATCTATCTATCGACTCCTCAAAACTGTTATGCTTCTAGAAAAAATCTCTTAGACAAAAACTACTGCTAAATCTCCCCAGATGGAGAAGCAAAAGCGATCAAGAGATAAAAATAGTCAAAGCCTCCTTACTGAATCAACAGTTACTTTCAAGAAATTTTCTCGGTTATCACCGCAGTCAGTTAGGGGAAATAATGAGAATTTTTCACCGTTTCATCACCTTTGTTTAGTTTCTAATCACGATTTTTTAGTCCATGAGTAAACTTTCCAGACGTAGATTTATCTTCACTGCCGGGGCCACTGCCGTAGGAACAGCAATTCTCCACGGTTGCGCCACTCCCAATAATACCGCGACCAGTCCCTCCCCGGCCGGCAGTCCTGCAGCTTCCCCCGTTGCCAGTGGAGAAACTCCCGAAGTCACCACCGCTAAACTAGGTTTTATTGCCCTCACCGACGCTGCCCCCTTAATTATCGCCAAGGAAAAAGGTTTATTCGCTAAACACGGGATGCCCGATGTGCAAGTGATGAAACAAGCCTCTTGGGCTGCAACCCGGGATAACCTCGAATTAGGTTCGGCGGGTAACGGTATCGATGGGGCGCATATTTTATCCCCCATGCCCTACCTAATGACCTTGGGCAAAATCACCAAACAGCCCGTACCAATGTATATTCTGGCGCGTTTGAATACCAACGGTCAAGCGATTTCTGTGGCTAACGAATACATGGATCTAAAAGTTGCCCTCGATAGCGGTGTACTGAAAGAATCCTTCGCTAAAGCTAAATCTGCCGGCAAAGAAGTTAAAGCCGCCGTCACTTTCCCCGGTGGTACTCACGATCTCTGGATGCGCTATTGGTTAGCCGCCAGTGGTATCGATCCGAATAAAGATCTATCCCTAATTGTTGTTCCTCCGGCACAAATGGTGGCTAACATGAAAGTCGGCACGATGCAAGCTTTCTGTGTGGGGGAACCTTGGAACGCCCAATTAGTTAACAAAAAACTCGGTTATTCGGCCTTGATTACTGGGGAACTGTGGAAGGATCACCCTGAAAAAGCCTTCGCTTTACGCGCCGATTGGGTGGATAAAAATCCCAAAGCGGCAAAAGCTTTAACTATGGCTGTTCTAGAAGCGCAGCAATGGTGCAACGATCCCGCTAATGTTAAGGAAATGTGCGAGATTATTTCAGGACGGGAATGGCTGAAAATTGACCCCGCCGATATCTTGGGAAGAATGCAAGGTAATATCGATTTCGGTGATGGTCGCAAAATCGAAAATAGCCCCGTAGCCATGAAATTCTGGGCTGATAACGCTTCCTATCCCTACAAGAGTCATGATACTTGGTTTGTGACTGAAGACATCCGTTGGGGCTATATTCCCGCCGATACGGACATCAAAGCTTTAGTTGATAAAGTTAACCGGGAAGATATCTGGAGAGAAGCCGCCACAGCCCTCAATGTTCCGGCTGATCAAATTCCCACCTCTACCTCTCGCGGTGTGGAAACTTTCTTTGATGGTGTTACTTTTGACCCCGAAAATCCCACCGCTTACCTGAAATCTCTCAAGATTAAAAAGGTTTAAATCAGTGTTCAGTAATCAGTAACCAGTCAACAGTTAAAGATGATTTGCTCATAACTGATAACTGATAACTGATCACTGATGCTGATAACTGAACCACTGACCACTCCACCACTGATAACTGATAACTGATTATGGCTGTTTCTATTTCTCGTCGTTCTCAAGGTCCGAAATGGGTAAAAGACCTCAAAAAAAAATTACCCAAACTAGCAACTTCGGCGATTGCTTTATTAATTTTCCTTCTCATCTGGCAAATACTCTGTTTTAGTCCCGATGCTCCCCTCCCTAGTCCCACTAAAGTGGTTAGCGATACCTGGGAATTAATTATTAATCCCTTTTTCAATAATGGTGGCACGGATGTGGGGTTATTCTGGCAAATTTTCGCCAGTTTACAACGGGTGGCCGTCGGTTTTACCCTTGCCGCTATTGTTGGTATCGCTGCGGGTATTTTAATCGGTAGCAGCGCTTTAGTTTATGATGCGATCGATCCGATTTTCCAAATCCTGCGTACCGTTCCCCCCCTAGCTTGGCTGCCCATCTCCCTAGCGGCTTTTCGCAATAACGAACCTAGTGCCATATTTGTAATTTTTATTACAGCAATTTGGCCAATTATTATTAACACAGCCGTGGGAGTACAACAGGTTCCCCAAGACTATAAAAACGTCTCTAGAGTGCTAAAATTATCCAAAGTTGAATATTTTTTTAATATTCTTTTTCCCGCCACCGTTCCCTACGTTTTCACGGGATTAAGAATCGGTATCGGTTTATCTTGGTTGGCGATTGTAGCGGCAGAAATGCTGATCGGTGGCGTGGGAATTGGCTTCTTTATCTGGGATGCTTGGAATAGTTCCATGATCAGTGAAATTATCCTCGCCCTGATTTATGTGGGTATTGTTGGTTTCCTACTCGATCGCCTCATGGCCTACATCGCTAAATTAGTTGTACCAGAAGAAAATAAATAAGTTTAATTGTTACAAGTAAATAAAAGTGGGTGAGGTTCAAAACTAAATTATTAGCCACCCAACCCACCTCACCCCCGATAACAAGGGTCGAATCTAAAACCTAATTTGTTAAGCTAAAAGCTTTGATCTACCTAGTTTCTAACCGTCTTGTTAGATAGGAGAATTGCTAGATTCTTTCATTTGCCTCTTGCCTGTTGCCTCTTGCCTTCAGAAGCTGATAACTAATAACTAATAACTGATAACTGATAACTGAAAATGTCTGCATTTATTGAAGTCGATCACATTGATAAGGTTTTCCCTCTCCCCGATGGCCGTCAATATATCGCCCTAAAAAATATCGATCTCAGCGTTACTCAAGGGGAATTTATCTCTTTAATCGGTCACTCCGGTTGCGGGAAATCCACCCTCTTAAATATGGTCGCTGGACTCGATCGCCCGACGGTGGGAGGGGTGATTTTAGAGGGAAGAGAAATTAAAGGTCCCGGTCCCGATCGCATGGTGGTGTTCCAGAATTATTCGCTGCTGCCTTGGTTAACCGTCCGGGAAAATATCGCCCTAGGAGTTAACCGCGTGCTGCGTCATCTACCGGCTGCTGAACGCAAAAGTGTCATCGAACATAGTATCGATATGGTACACCTGCGCCATGCCGCCAACAAACGACCGGGAGAATTATCGGGAGGCATGAAACAACGGGTAGCGATCGCCCGCGCTTTAGCCCTACGGCCAAAAGTCCTGCTACTCGATGAACCCTTTGGGGCGCTGGATGCGTTAACCAGAGGCAATTTACAGGAACGTTTGATGGAAATCGTCGAGGAAAGCCACGTTACCTGTATCATGGTCACGCACGATGTGGATGAAGCCCTATTACTATCCGATCGAGTGGTGATGTTAACCACCGGTCCAGAGGCCCATATCGGTCAGATTCTCGATGTTCCCATTCCCCGGCCCCGGCATCGTTTAGAAGTAGTTAACCACCCCAGTTACTACTCCCTCCGTAACGAGATCGTTTATTTCCTCAACCAACAGAAGCGATCGAAGAAAGTCGGCCAACCCACCGAACCAGTAACAGTGATCGGCCAAGCTACCCGACTGAAAACCAATCCCACCATCGGTTTTATCCCCCTCACCGATTGCGCCCCGATTATTATCGCCAAAGAGAAAGGCTTCTTCGCCGAGGAAGGATTAGAGGATGTTATCCTGCAACGGGAACCCAACTGGAAAGCACTCGCCCAAGGAGTGGCCACCGGTCGTCTCGATGCGGCCCAGATGGTGGCGGGAATGCCCCTCAGCATGACCATTGGGGCCGGCAATAAGCCCTCTGTCCCCGTGATTAGTGCTTTGGTACTCAGTCGCAACGGTAACGCCATCACCCTCAGCAATAAATACAGGGAATTGGGGGTAGAAAAACTGGAGGACTTAAAGGAGGCCCTCCTGCAAAGTCCCGATCAAATCGCCACTTTCGGCATGGTTCACCCCGCTTCCATGCACAATCTGCTGTTACGCTACTGGTTAGCTAGTGGCGGCATCGATCCCGATAGTGATGTCAATTTAACCGTAATTCCGCCGCCTCAAATGGTTTCCCTACTAAAAGCGGGTAAGATCGACGGTTATTGTGTGGGGGAACCCTGGAACTCCTACGCCGTTCACGAAAAATTAGGCTACGTTATCGCCACCGATCTTGATATTTGGCCCGGACACCAGGAAAAAGTTCTCGGAGTCAAGGAAACTTGGGCAGCGAAACATCCCGAAACCCATATCGCCATGGTGAAAGCTTTAATTAAAGCCTGCGAATACTGCGATGATCAGCGTAATCGAGAAGAAATCGTTAATATTCTCAGTCAGTCCCAGTATGTGGGCGTGGATAGCGCAATTATCCGCCCCGGTTTCCTCGATGGTTACGATCGCGGTTTAGGAACTGCCCCCGAACCCCTATTCCGATTTAATCAGTTTTACGTCGATCAAGCTAACTGTCCGGGCCGGAGTGAGGCCCTATGGACCCTAACTCAGCTTGCCCGTTGGGGTTACGCGCCTTTCCCCCGCAACTGGGTGGAAGTGATTGAACGCGTCCGTCGTCCCGATCTGTTTGGTGAAGCTTGCCGGTCCCTGGGCCTTCCCGATTTGGAACCCGATCGCCACAGTTTCGCCCTCTTTGATCATCTTATTTTCAATCCCGACGATCCGATCGGCTATCTGGAACGTTTCTCGATCCGTCGCGATTATCGCGTCTCAGAAGTTCTCCTCGATGATCCCATCGCTAATTAAGGTTGGCTGAATAAATCTAAAAACCTTGTTGGGTAAAACTTTTAGACTTTTTGGCAATCAAAAAGTACGAGATATGGGAGTGATCGGGGGGAAAATCCCTGGACTTTTTCCCTGAAAATTAGGTAATTGACCAGATGAAAATCTCTAAAACCCCACACCCCACACCCCACACCCCACGAAAAACTTTTTCAGCAGACCCGAATTAATGGTTGTGGTGGGCAAAGCCCACCTTAAAATAAATCTAGGACGAATATGCAAACTTTTACCGATAAGACCGTGAATTCCAGCACCACCACCCAGCCTTTTTTATTAGTTAGTAATGTTGCCAAAGAATACCCCTCCCCCGAAGGGGTTTACACCGTTTTAGACGGTGTGGAGCTGCAAGTCAATGAGGGGGAATTTGTCTGCATTATCGGTCACTCCGGCTGCGGTAAATCGACCCTTTTAAATATGGTGGCGGGGTTTTCTTCTCCTAGTCGTGGGCAAGTGCTGCTACAGGATAAAGAGGTTAAGGAACCAGGACCAGACCGGATGATGGTATTCCAAAATTATTCGCTTTTGCCCTGGAAAACTGCCTTTGAGAACGTTTATATCGGGGTTAATTCCGTTTATCCCGAAAAATCTCATGCTGAGAAGGTGAAGATCGTGGAAGAAAATCTATCCTTAGTGGGATTGACAGAAGCAGCCCAGAAAAAACCCCCCCAATTATCGGGAGGTATGAAACAACGGGTAGCGATCGCCCGCGCCCTGGCCATTCGTCCCCAAGTCCTCATCCTCGATGAACCCTTTGGGGCTTTAGATGCGATCACCAAAGAGGAATTACAGGAAGAATTGCTGAAAATCTGGCAAGAACACCAGTTAACGGTGTTGATGATTACCCACGATATCGATGAGGCTTTGTTCTTGTGCGATCGCTTGGTGATGATGACCAACGGCCCGAGCGCTAAAATTGGGGAGGTGTTAAAGATGCCTTTTGCTCGTCCCCGGGTTCGTTCCCAAATTACCGAGGATCCCCGTTACTACGAACTCCGCAATGAAGCTCTCGATTTCCTCTACAATCGTTTTGCCCATTCGGAGGATCCCAACGAGGATGCCCCCGAACAACCCCGCACAGAAAATCTCGTGGGTAAAATTGTTACTACTATTGGTGGCATAGCCTTACTCGCTTTTGTTGGTTTTAGTCTAATACAAATGTTCACTAGCAAGACTGCCAATACTACTAATCCGGCTACCATCGAGGACTCCAGATAGGTAGGGTTTGCTGAAAAAGTTTGTCGTGGCGGCAGGGTGTGGGGTGTGGGGTGTAGGGTGTAGGGTTTTACCGATTTTGAGGTAGAACGTAGCGACTGTTGGGTTGAAGCATGAAACCCAACGCCCGCATAGTTTACGCTACCGCTAACCCATCCTACAAATATAGCGGTTCTCACACCTGTGTGGCACAGTTAAACCTTTGCTAATTAAGCTTTTCAACATCGATAATGTACCTCTTGCGAACAGGAAACGCTATAATTGTGCCTCCCTACTTAGTTGAGACTCCGAGACTCCGAGACAGTTATCAGTTCATCAATGATTAAGATGTTCAAAGACTGATTTATCACCGATATCGTTGGGGAGAGGTTGGCTTAACTTTCTCAGAGCAAAGATCAGGAATAAAGTCGCCCAGAGAATTAATAGCCCCTTTTCCCAATTTAAGGGCAATATCCCCAAAAGATGACCGAGTAAAAGGGTGGGAACTAGAGGGGTTAAAAACTTGGTTTCTAGACGATTAAAACAAAAAGCTTCTTTGAAATAAATCCCCGTGAGACTAGCAAAAATAAAGCCCACACCGAATAAACTCACCGGATGGTTATAGACAAATTCTAGGGGAGAAAGGTGAGAATAGAGGCTGAAAATTAGGGAAGTAATCGCCCCGATTAGCCAAAAAAATTGCAGGAGACGATGGAGGGGAATTAAATAAATATGGATAGTCAATAAACTGATGCCTAACCCCAGACAAAAACCAATGTATAAAAGGTTGGTCAGGGGCAATAATTGCGGTCCGGTGAGAACTATAATTGTAGCGACAGCGAAACTAAAAGCCGCTAAATTTAATCCCAGACGGTAGAGACGCACGCCTAGGCGATCGCTATCCGTAATCGTAAACTCTCCGAATTGACCTTGATAAACTCGATCGACAGTAGAGGAAGTCATAATGCTCTAAAGAAAAAGGGAAGCTTAGAAAAGATTGACTACAAATCATCTTAATCTTGAATTATGCCAGTAGCCTCACTTCTCCCTCCTCTCAGCTGACTAATTGCGAGTTAGGATCAAGGTTACATTTCCTTTAGATTTTTAAGCCATGTCGTTGAACCAAGAATCCCTCGCTTTTAGCCATGGGAGGGTCAAGAACTCAACTAGCGAAATTTTGATCGTGGGCGGTGGTATCATCGGATTAGCGATCGCCGTCGATTTGCAATTGCGCGGGGCAAAAGTTACCCTCCTAGTTCGAGATATAGCTCAGGCCGCTAGTCGTGCGGCTGCGGGAATGTTGGCCCCCCATGCGGAAGGGATTCCCCCAGGTCCGTTTCTCGATCTTTGCCTGCAATCGCGCTGGCTATATCCAGAATGGATCCGCAAAATCGAGGATTTAACGGGTATAAACAGCGGTTACTATCCCTGCGGTATTCTTGCTCCCGTTTACGAGCTAGAGCAGCCCGTTACTACCGAGGAAGTTAATAAAATTTGGTTAGATAGCAATGCAGTTCACCTCTACCAACCCGGATTAGGTAAAGATGTGGTCGGTGGTTGGTGGTATCCCGACGATGGACAAGTGGACAACCGGCAGCTAGTGACTGCGCTGGAACAAGCGGCCGAAAATTTAGGGGTAGAAATTCGCCAAGGCGTAGAAGTCCACGCATTACAGCAAAAGCAGGGAAAAGTCAAGAGTATTTATACCTCAATTGGGGAATTAGAAGCAAAAATTTACATTTTAGCGACGGGATCCTGGGCCAGTCAACTTTTACCCCTCCCTATCCATCCCGTCAAAGGTCAAATGGCCGCGGTAAAAATGCCCCCTAACCAGACCTTAACTAGGGTTTTATTCGGTCCACAAACCTATCTCGTTCCCCGTCGCAATGGTCGTTTAATTATCGGGGCCACTTCCGAAAAAGTCGCCTGGCAAACGGGTAATACACCCCAAGGACTACAAACCCTTTTTGAACGCGCTACCCGTCTCTATCCCCCTTTAGCTGACTGGGAAATCGAGGAAATATGGTGGGGATTCCGTCCAGGTACAGCGGATGAATTGCCCATTTTAGGCCGCAGTAGCTGTGATAACCTAATTTTAGCCACCGGTCACTATCGTAATGGCATTTTACTCGCTCCTGTCACTGCTTCCTTGATTGCTGACCTGGTGATTAATGACAAAGTTAATCCCATTTTGGCCCATTTTCGCTGCGATCGCTTTAATCAACCATCACCCGTTACTATTCCACCTATGTCCTTAACTATTATTGAGAATAAACCCCAAGCACTTTTATCGCCCCAGAATGATCGCCTCACTATTGCTGGGAAAACCTTTCACTCCCGCTTGATGACTGGAACTGGCAAATATGCCAATCTGACGACTATGCAGGAAAGTATTAGTGCCAGTGAATGTCAGATTGTCACCGTTGCCGTTAGACGAGTACAAACGAACGCACCCGGTCATGAGGGATTAGCAGAGGCGATCGATTGGTCTAAAATTTGGATGTTACCCAACACTGCCGGTTGTCAAACGGCCGAAGAAGCGATTCGGGTGGCCCGTTTAGGACGAGAAATGGCCAAATTATTGGGACAGGAAGACAATAACTTTATTAAACTCGAAGTTATTCCCGATCCTAAATATTTATTACCCGATCCGATCGGAACTTTGCAAGCGGCCGAACAATTAGTTAAAGAAGGTTTTGCCGTACTGCCCTATATTAACGCCGATCCTCTCTTAGCCAAACGTTTAGAGGAAGCTGGCTGCGCCACGGTTATGCCATTAGGATCGCCAATCGGGTCGGGACAGGGGCTGAAAAATGAGGCAAATATCGCGATTATCATCGAATCGTCCCAAATTCCGGTGGTGGTAGATGCCGGGATCGGTACACCCTCAGAAGCGGCCCGGGCCATGGAAATGGGGGCCGATGCTTTATTAATTAACAGTGCGATCGCTATGGCGGCTAATCCAGCTATGATGGCGCAGTCCATGGCAATGGCGGCAAAAGCGGGACGTTTAGCCTATTTAGCGGGAAGAATGCCGATTAAGTCCTATGCCAGTCCTAGTTCCCCCCTGACGGGAACGATCGCCTAACCGATTAAGCCTTGCCCTGAGCCAAGTCGAAGGGGAGGAATGGGCTGTTTTCAGCTATTAGAGCCAGCAAAAATCTCTATGACTACAGACAATCAAACTGAGTATGTTGCCGCTTTAACTGATTTACACCGTGGACTTGACCGTAAAGGGCCTGGTGACTCTGACTTCTCCCTAAAAATTTTGAGTAATCTCTCTATTTTGCCCCTCAAGCCGCGAATTGCCGATCTAGGATGTGGAAGTGGTGCTAGTGCTTTACTGCTGGCACAATACTACCAAAGCCCTGTCATGGCAGTGGATTCCTCGTCGGTTTTTATCGACGAACTCAAAACCCGAGCAAAACAGCTTGGTCTTGAGCATTTAATCATTCCAATTCATGGTGACATGGCTAAACTTGATTGGTCAGTGGGTTCAGTTGATCTACTTTGGTCTGAGGGGGCCGCTTATAATCTTGGGTTTGAGCAGGCTCTTAAAATCTGGCGACCGCTTGTTTCTAACAACGGGATCGCCGTCATCTCGGAGATGAGTTGGTTTACTGATGAGCTGCCAGAGCCTGCTGTGGCCTATTGGCAAAACGCCTATCATACAATGGGTAATGAGTTTGAGAATATCGTTCGGGCTAATAGGTCTGGTTTTAAGGTACTTTCTACCCAGAGGCTGCCCAGTCAGGTTTGGTGGCTAAATTATTATCAACCTCTCCGTGAGCGAATCGGGCAGCTGGAAATCAGCCCAAGTAGCTCATCGGTTATTCGTGAAACTGAAGAAGAGATGAAACTTTTTGAGAAATTCAGCAACTTCTATGGTTATACCTTCTATGTTCTGCAAGCGGCCTAGAAAAAAAGCCGTCCAATTTATGATCAGCTTTGTTTCGCAGTAATTCCTATCGTTAGGTGCAAAAACTGCAGGAAACTCCCACCCTGCAGCAATTGCGGGAACAACAGATTAGAATCATCGAAACTCGTTAAAATAGGGGAGATTTGGCCATCTCCCCCCACACCACACATCAATAAATCGCACAATTAACGCACTTCAAACAAACGATTGTCCGGTAAATTACTAATCGATCGCTGGAGACTATTCAAGGATTTATTGTAATCAACGATCGCCTGTAGATAACGACTTCTGGCATCGGTTAAATCCCGTTGGGAGTTGATAACGTCCGTTTGGGTTCCCACACCCGCCTGAAAGCGTAAACGGGCTAATCGTAGACTTTCCGTGGCTGATTCAATGCTTTTTTGCGAAGTTTTGATGTTTTCTTGGTTAGAAATCAAACTATAGTAGGATTCCTCCACCTGAAGGCGAATTTCATTGCGACGGAGGGAGAATTCCGTATCGGCGCGATCGATATTTCTTTCCGCTTGACGGGCGCGAGCAAAAGCACGACCACCATCAAAGAAAGTCCAACGAATCCGGCCGCCGACGCTAAAACCATCGCCAAAACCAGCAGAATCACTGAGATCGTTGAGGACATTATACTCGCCCAAAAGGTCCACCTGGGGAATCACCGCCGAAATAGCGATCGAGCGGTCTTCTGCGCTAATTTCCCTCTGTAATAGTTGTTGTTCTAATTCCGCGCGATTTTTATAGGCCAAAACGATACTATCATCAAGACTTAAGCCCCAAGTTCCCGCCTCGCGAATCTCATCGGCAGCGGTTAACTCGATGTGCTGACCGACACTCAAGATCTGCGCCAGTCGCCGTCGGGAAATACGCTGGTTAGAAATCGCCCGGGTTAAGTCTTGGTTAGCGTTGGCCAGGTCAACTTCCGCCTGTAGGACAGCAAATCGGGTTCCTAGTCCCGCTTGCTCCAATAATTGAGCATCGCGTAAACTTTGACTAGCATCTTCGATCGCAGCTTGGGAGATCGCTACCTGAGCATCACCCCTCTGCAATTCATAATAGGCATCGGTGGCATCAAAACGAGTTTGTTCCGAGACTCGTTCCACCTCTAATTCCCTTTGCCGGATGACTTTTTCGGCCCTTTTGATCTGGGCTGTCCGTTCACCCCCTGTATAAACCCCATAGACGATGCTAACACTACCCTGAAAGTTGGTACTATCTTCGGGTGTAGTGGCTGGGATTCCCTGTTGACGAGCCAACTCATTCTGTCTTTGGGCAACTGCCGATTGATCTTGAGTGAGACTGGTTTCCGCCTGGGCCGTGGGTAATAAAGCCGCCTGTTGTTCCTTTAATTGGGCGCGAGCGATTTCTAAATCGACCCGGGCTGTCTGTAAGGTCTGATTATTTTTTAAAGCTAATTCGATCGCTTGATTTAAGGTGAGCGGTTGTACTACCCTAATATTCACCTCATCTGGTTTGGTGGGAAAAATTAGGGGATTGCCACTAGGATTAAGATAATTGGGGGCTTTGGGATCCGCTTCCGTGGTTGCCGGTGCCGCCGATGGACCGGGTAATTGAGAAACGGGATTGGCAGTAGGTCGGGGTTTCTTCAATAAATCGGCAGCGGACTGAGTTTGTGCCTTAACCGAGGATTCAGCCAAGAAAATCAACCCAAGCACCGCACTCACGGTAATACCATAACGCAAGAGCAACATGAGTATCTCAAAAGTAAACAGTAAACGATAAGAAGTAAACAAGCTCACACCACTATGTTGGCCGATTACTAATTACCGATAGTAACACGGGAGCATGAAAGCCACCGTCTTTTAAGCACCGGCTAAAATAAGATTCGATTGATTTTGAACGGGACATCAAAACAGCATTAGATTTAGCCCAAGACTTATAGGAGGTTCTCTATGGCTACAATTCAGACTTATCCTTGGGATGCAGCAGATCATTTGAAAACAAAAGAAAATATCGCCGCTTATCTGGAAGCTGCCCTCGAAGATGGCGATCCTAGCTTAGTAGTGGCAGCATTAGGCGATATTGCTCGTTCTCAAGGGATGACTCATATTGCTCGCGAGACTGGTTTGGGACGGGAGAGTCTCTATAAATCTTTGTCGAATCGGGGTAATCGGTGAGTTTGCTACAGTTCTTAAGGTTTTGCAAGCACTTGGGTTACGCCTGCAAGTTGTACCCATTACCTAAAAATCCCCCATTACTAATCCTACCCCCTCCCGACGCGGATCCCCCTTAGCGGTTAATTCTCCCCAATCATTCACTGCCACCCCATGCACACCCCCAAAAAACATATTTTGTTCTTGCCACCGGGATACTTGAGTATTTGCGGGTAAAACCAGATTTTCGAGCAGATTTTCCCGATCTTCCCAAGGTTCAACTCCTAATTGTTGATTTTCCCAATGTATGCGCGAAGCAGCGATCGCATCAGGGAGAGATTGCCGAAAATCGATTAAATTGCTAATAACCTGCAAAATAGCGGTGCGAATGCGATTGGAACCCCCAGAACCGAGAACAAATCGCGGCTTTCCTTCCTCTAAAATCATTGTCGGCGACATCATTGAGGATAAACGACGATCAACAGGCCAATTGTGAAAACCAAAGGGATTTAAGTCCGCTTCCCCGATCATATTATTGAGCATAATTCCCGTCCCCGGCACGGTATAAGCCGATCCTTCGCCGTTGGAAAAGGTGGCACTGGCGGCGTTACCTTCCCCATCGATAACACTAATATGGGTGGTACTGCCCCATTTATTGGCATATTTGCCTAAAAATTCTGGTGAGAGGAACTTATCTTCGATTCCCTCCTGATGGATAAAATCATCGTAGCCTTGAACCCGCGCTTGATTGGTTAAGGCCATCACTTCCGTTAAAATTTGCAGATGTTTGGCTCCTAGAGGCTCTAAAGCCGATAAATTGACTGTTTCCAGTAATTTTAGGGCAAAAGCCAGGAGAATTCCTCCAGAACTAGGAGGCGGATTGGTCAGTATTTCGTACCCGCGATATTGGGTTTTTAGGGGTTTTCTCTCAAGGACTTGGTAATGATTTAAATCCTCTAGGGTAAGATAACCGCCGTCCTGCATATCCTTGTCGATTTGGTGGGCGATTTCTCCCTCATAAAAGTCTTTTACGCCTTTTTTGCTTAATTCCTCTAAGCTATTGGCAAAATCCCTCATCACACAGCGATCGCCAGCTTGGAGGAGTTTTCCTTGCGGGGCATAGACTTTTAAGCCCTCTCTATCTTTGAGCAGGATCGAAGATAGTAAACCCAGGCAAAAGCCGTTATATTGGCTCAAAATGTAGCCTTGTCGAGCATATTCGATCGCTGGCTCCGCTACCACGGCAAAGGGTAATTTTCCTAGTTTTTTCTGCACTGTTTCCAATCCCCGTAACGCCCCCGGAGTCGCGATCGCACCTCGGCCAATGTGAAAATCTTGACTAGCACCACCAAAATTGATCGCCACTGGGTAAAAGTCGATATTTGTCAAGGGTTTTTTAGATTTGGGAGTTTGACAGAAAAAATCAAAAAGGGTATTGACTTTTTCCTTCGTATGTGCCAGTAAAAAACCGCCGCCCCCCGCGGAAGCGAGGGTAAATTCGACCACGAAAGCCGCTAAAATCGAGCCAACAATCCCATCAAAAGCATTTCCGCCCATTTCTAAGATTAATTGTCCAGCTTCGGCAGTTTTTGGATGTCCTGCGGCGATAGCGCCCTTGCTTTTGCTAGTCACTTTGATTCAGTTATCAGTTATCAGTTATCAGTGGGGAGATGGGGGTGTGGGGTGTGGGGAAGTGGGGAAGTGGGGAGATGGAGAAGTGGGGTGTGGGGTGTGGGGTGTGGGGTGTGGGGAAGTGGGGGGATGGGGAGAATAAATAAAAATAATCTCCTGTCTCCTGTCTCCTGTCTCCTGAATAGGGCTATTTTTTCAACTGCTTAACCGCTTGATAGATTTCGGGTAAACGCTTGTAAGCGGCTGCTGCCTTGAGGAATAGTTTATGGGGGATAGCGGGAGAGCCAGAAACCACTTCTCCTGCCCCGATATCGTTGTGAATGCCAGTTTGAGCGGTTGCGATCGCACCGTCTCCGATCGCTGCTTGATTGGCAATGCCCACCTGTCCCGCTAAAATAACGCGATTGCCCAATTTTACGCCTCCTGCCATGCCCACCTGTCCTGCTAGGGCGCAAGCTTGGCCAATTTGGCAATTATGGGCAATATGGACGAGATTATCGATCTTAGTCTGGCTACCGATGCGGGTTTCTCCCACTGCCGGACGATCCACGGCGCTATTACAGCCAATTTCTACCCCATCTTCTAAGACCACGATACCCGATTGTTCCATCTTAAACCAGCCTTCGGGAACCGGCACAAAACCGAAGCCCTCCGCACCGATAACAGCGCCACTGTGGATAACGCAATCATTGCCGATTTGTACCCGTTCATGGATGGTACAGTTAGCGTGGAGAATTGTGCGATCACCAATATACACCCCGGGGTAAATAACGGCGTTAGGATGAATGCACACCCCATCACCGAGGATGACATTCGCTTCCACCACAGCATGGGCCCCGATGGCGACTTTATGGCCGATTTTAGCCGATGGATGCACCACGGCGGTGGCGTGAATGTAGGGTTGGGGCTGAAAGGGTTGATAGAATAATTTGATGGCGTGGGCGAATAAAAGTCGGGGATTGGCACTAGCTAACCAAGCGATGCCGCGTTCGTCGGCCTGTTGTTGTAAATTGGTATCCAGGGGCAGAATTAGGGCAGTAGCGTCAGTTTTGGCGACAAAGGCAGCAAATTTTCCCCCTTCGATATAGCTAATGGTATCGACTAGGGCGGTTTCGATGGGAGTTATGGCTTTAATTTGGGGATTTCTGTCGGGATAGGCAGTTAAACTGTGAGCAGAGACTAAAGGGCTTAATTTTTGGGCAATTTCACTAAATTTCATAAATATATATTGCGATCGAGATAGGGCTTATCCTAGGATAGTTTAAAACTATACCGATAATCTTGTCGTTATTATAGTCAAAAAAGTTGCTAGTTTTTTAGGGAATAATCCCTGTTTTCCATTTCAACAAAGCCGATCTCGATCTAGCGCGGTTTTGGAGATAATTTTGCTCTCTCCAAAACCGATTGGTTTTAGTTTTTACTGCTCGATCGAGTTAATAAAATTGACCCGAACAGTATTAAGGCGATCAGAGTTGATGGTTCGGGAACTGTTTGAAAATCTAGATTGAAAATTCCTGACTCTCCCCAAGAAAGGCTAAGATCTACCAGCTTAAAACTGGCTGAATATTTTCCCGGTCGAGAAGCAAGAAACTTCGGTAAAAAGAAGAAGTTATCACCGGTACCGATCCCATAGATATCTCCAGCATTAGCTAAAATTGTCTGTCCTAAAGAGTTAGCTACTGTTAATCCATCACTAATCTCTAACAGTTGTAAGGATAGGTTGGCATTACCTAAAGACTGATTCCACCGTCCCCCAGAACTGTTAAAAAGAGCTTGTTCTCCCAAGTCAGAGGAATTATTAATAGTTGCCACTGATTGCATCAGTAGATTGCTATATTCCTCCCCAGTGGCAGCACTAACAAAACTATTCTGAAAAATTCCTTTTCCTGCAATTAAGGAGAGAGGAGGCAATCCTGTAGAAGTCTCAGGAATGCGATTATTGGTGTTAGTGGGATTAACTACCGGATTACCAGACGGGCCGGAATAACTGTAAGTGCCGATACCGTGAAAATGAGGGTTTCCCTCTCGGTGAGCAACCAGAAGACTTAACCGGTTATAGTTAGGATTGGCTAATCCCTCATAGATGCCCCGAGTTAAGGTGATTTGATTATCCACCCCGATATAAAATTCGGGCAAACTCTGACCAATAGCAGGCTCTTCCGCCTTAGCCACAGTTACCAGGGCGAAAGAAAGCGATAAAATGAAGCTAACGGCGATAAATGGAGATGTAGGGCTTTTTTTGCGGATTTTATTCGCATCACAAACTAATCCTACCCTAGAGACCTGTAGAACCATGATTTCTTTCATTAATTAGAATGATAATCATTATCAATTTAGCGAAAAACCCTTGTTCCGATTCACTTTTGCCAAAAAAGTTAATTTAAGTTAACGTGAACAATGCTGTCGGAATAAGTTGCCCGGGCCAACAGGCAACGGTGGAACAGCAGCAGGTTCTCTGGGGATGAGGCCAAATCCCGTCAAAGTTTATCTTGATCGGAAAAGATAAACATAGCTGTACCAGATTTTGCAGTGGGGAATCTGGGTTAAAATAGACCGAGAAAGTTAACAAAAAAATTGTCTCGCTCAAGTGGGCGAAAATCAGCTTATGACCCTTGCGGTGGCGATCGAAAAGTTAAAAAAATCCTACGGTCAGACAGCAGCGGTTAAAGATATCTCCTTTACCGTGGCAGCGGCAGAAATCTTCGGTTTACTCGGTCCCAATGGTGCGGGAAAAACCACCACGATTCGCTGTCTTTGTACCCTTGCTAAACCCGATGGCGGCAAAATCGAGGTGGGGGGTGTCGATGCCCTGAATAACCCCAAATCCGCCCGTAAACGCCTAGGTTACGTTGCCCAAGAAGTCGCCCTCGATAAAATGCTCACGGGCCGGGAACTGTTGCAACTACAAGCGGCTCTATATCACATTCCCGCTCAAAAGTCAAGAGAGCGCATCAAAGAATTAATAAATCTTTTAGGATTAGAGGAATACGCCGACAAAAAAACGGGGACCTATTCCGGCGGCATCAAAAAACGGCTGGATTTAGCGGCGGGATTACTGCATCAGCCGGAAGTTTTGGTGCTGGATGAACCGACTGTGGGCCTCGATATCGAAAGTCGTTTGATTGTCTGGGATTTTCTGCGACAATTGCGGGCAGCTGGAACCAGTGTATTAATTACCAGCCATTATCTCGAAGAAATCGACGCTTTGGCCGATAACTTGGCAATTATCGACAATGGTATCGTCATCGCTCGCGGTACCCCCTCACAACTGAAGGAGCAACTGGGCGGCGATCGCATTACCCTAAAAGTGCGAGAATTTTCCCCAGAGGAAGAAGCTTTCCAAGCGAAAGAATTATTATCCCGTCTGCCTTTTGTCGAGGAAGTGATCGTCAATACCGCCCAGGGTAACTCCCTTAATCTCATCGTCACGGCCAATAGCAATCCTTTAAGCAAAATTGAACAAACCCTAGCCGAATCGGGATTACCCGTGTTTAGCATGGCCCAATCCCGTCCTAGTCTCGATGATGTCTATCTAGCAGCTACCGGACGCACCCTGATGGATGCGGAAATTGCCGCCGCCAGCAGTCGCGACCTGAAGGCGGAGAAAAAACAAGCGATGAAGGAATCCTAGCCCGGCGAGAAAGGCTGTAATATTGCCTAATTGCCCGGTTAAATCATCTATAATTGGAGCGATCGACTATCTATCAATCAATATGAAAGATAAACGGGTATTGCTGACCGGCGGTACGGGAGGACTGGGTTTAGGAGTCACTCCGGCGGTTTTACACCATGGCGGTCATCTAACCATGACCTATCGGGAGGAAAGGGAGGTGGGTCGTCTGAAATCTCGGCTGAGTGCGGCGGAATTTGAGCGTATTCGCTTTGTCAGGGTGGATTTAACCCAAGAAACTGCCGTGGCTAGATTAATTGATGATCTCGGTCGGGTCGATGTTTTAATTCATCTAGTCGGGGGTTTTACCATGGGGGCGACGGAGGAGTTTAGCTATGAAGATTGGCTAAAAATGTTTGATTTAAACCTCCATAGCACTTTTTTACTGTGTAAACACTGTTTACGCTCGATGAAACTCCATAATTATGGTCGTATCGTCACTATCGGTTCTCGTGGTGCCGTACAACCGGGGGCAAATCTGGCCGCCTATTGTGCCTCGAAAGCGGCGGTAGTGGCTTTAACCCAAGCGATCGCAGAAGAAACCAAACAGACTAATATTACTGCTAACGTGGTTTTGCCAAGTGTTATCGATACTCCGGGCAACCGGGAAGCGATGGGAGAGGCAAATGCCAAGGACTGGGTAAGTCCCCAATCTCTAGCCGAGGTGATCTGTTTTCTAGCGGGGGAAGGGGCGAAAGACTTGCGCGGGGCGGCAATTCCCGTCTATGGTTCCCTGTGAGTGGTTTTTGTCTTCGGGCTGATACACTGATAACGGCGCTCGCTCTTGCTAAAAATTGGGTTTAAGCTAAGACGCATTTAACCCGCTTATTCTTAGATTAGCCGAACCTCCCCCAATCCCTTTACTGTTGCCTTTTGCCTTTTCCCTCTTGCCTCGTCTCAACAAGCAATTTAAATTACGAACAGCTTAATTTATGCTTATTCCGATTCTTATCAGTGTTACTATCTTACTTTTATCCTATCTGCTCGGTTCAATTCCCACGGGTTATTTAATCGGTAAATACAGCAAAGGTATCGATATTCGTGACTATGGTTCCGGTTCCACCGGGGCTACCAATGTGTTGAGAACTCTGGGAAAAACTGCTGGGGCGACGGTGTTATTAATTGATATGTTAAAAGGAATGGCGGCGGTGGCCCTGGTACGCGGGCTATATTTTGTTGATGTCAATCCTCTCCCAGAAAGTTGGTATTACTGGTTAATTATCGGGGCAGCATTGGGGGCAATCATCGGTCATAGTAAATCGATTTTCTTGAATTTTAGTGGTGGTAAATCCGTCGCCACCAGTTTAGGGGTTTTATTAGTGATGAATCCCCTAGTGGCTTGCGGAACTTTGGCGAGTTTTTTAGTTATGCTCGCACTTTTCCGGATTGTTTCTTTAGGTTCGATTATCGGGGCGCTGGTGGTGAATATTTTAATGGTTATTTTGGGTCAACCTCTCCCCTATATTTTATTTAGTTTGATGGGGGGAATCTATGTGATTGTTCGTCATCAGGGTAATATTAAAAGATTGTTGGCAGGGACGGAACCAAAAATAGGTCAGAAAGTACAGCCATCATCGGAATTAGGTTACAGCGTTTCTTCTACAGATGAAGTGTAACCTAATTTGCTATCATCCCCAGACGACTGGCTAATGTTTCCCGTTCCCTAAAACCAGAGACTTCCTAACTCACCCTTAAGATAACTGGTACTAAATCCATTGAGTATAAGCTACATATCAGGACAGGCAATAGGCAATAGGCAAAAGGGGCAATAAATAATCAGTCTTTAATAACCTGAAAACTGATTATTCACTCCTAATTATTATTTTCCTAAGCCGAGTTTTCTGGTTACTTTTTGCCAAAAAGTTGGGGTCGGTGGTTGATAGGGTTTGGGACTACCGGTAAATATAGGACGTTGACTAGGTTCGTAGAGATAACGATAGTGTAAGAAAATATCTCGATAGGGAAAATCGAGATTTTCACCGCTACAAAGTCGAGTAAACAGAGAGGAAGATAAACCAATGTAGTGAAGGTATGTCAACCGTTTGCCCTTATCGTAAAGAATATTATCTAAAGCCTGAAAATGGGGAGAGGTGACACAGCAGCCGGTGCGTTCTTCTTTAGGCAATTGAAGAGCTAGATTCGAGATAGCACAATTTGAGCGCATCATCATATAATTTAACAGAGGTTGATCTACTGCCATAGGATAAACTATTTCTGCTTCTCCTGCTCGCAATTGTTCGATTAGCCAATTGCGGCGTTCCTCGTCAAATAAACCTTTTTTTGAGCCATAAAAACCCGAACAGAAAATTTCTTGGTTAAGACGTTCTTGGGAAAAGATTTCTAATAATTTTGGGGAAGTAACTTCATAAACGTGGGTGATATCTTTGTGCTGAAAATCGTAAACCACACAATCATAATTATCTAACTGTGCAAAAACCTGATCTAAGGGACTCATCAAGAGGGTATCACCATCCATGTAGATAAAGCGATCGAATGGCCCATCAAAGGCACAATAACGACGATGGGTACCAAAACGATGATAACCTTTGCTACCAGCCTTTAACCAGCGTTCTTTAGCGGTAGGATGGGGTTCCCAAGCAGATTTAGCGAAATTATCCCAGAGATCGATCACGTCTCGATTATCAAATAACTGTACGTTAGGACGTTGAGCAATTTCCGCTCTGATCCGTTCGATGTTGTCATCGTAGGGATAGACACAAACAGGAAGATCTTTTCCCCCATTTACCTCGATGCTATTGAGTAGAGCGATTAATTGATCGTAAATGCGATCATTGGCTAAGGTACAAATACCGTCCATAAGTAATCCCAAGGAAAAAATTAAAACCTATTATCTTTGCCGTTAGTTTAGCTTATTTTTGTCGATAAATTTCGGTAATTTCAGATTATGACCATGACCTTAACTGCTGATCAGTCAATGCTCATTCAAAAGCGAAGTGCAACGCCTAAGATTGATAGAGGTAAGTCTCTAAAGATAGTCTCAATTTTCTCACAACAGAAAGACTACCCGATCAACTATACCCAAAACCGATCGATTTAACGTTTGCGTTTGAGTAATTTAGAAATGCGTCGATCGTACCGCAACCAACGCCAAATTTTAATAACTAATTCCTCTACCCATAAAATAATCGCATCTAATCCCTCTAAAATCCGTTCTAAGGGGTGTTTAACGTAGCCGACGGGGGTTGATTCGGTTTCTAACCATTCTTCGTTAATTGGTTGAATTATCTCCTTAGCATAGCGGGGATCTAATTGGGTGGCAGGGGGGGATTCTCCAGGAGTAATTTCAGCGGCGGCTGTAGGGATTTTTTGTAAAGATTTATCTTGTTTTTCTTGACTAAAAGCTTTTTCTGTGATGCGAGGCTGGGACGGGGTGACTGGGGAGTGGGGAAGGGAATTAGCGGGGTTAAGGCGGGGTTTTTCGGAGTCTTGGGGAGAAATAGCCAATATATCGGCTGATTCTAGCCAAGGTTGCTCGCTGATGGCGGAAAATGTCAGGGATTGGCGAGAGGAAAAAAAGTGATCGATCGCCGCTTGGATGAGTTTGCCGATCGTGAAGGGATCCGCTTGGGTTTGTTTTTCTAGCCAATCCTGGAGACGTTGCTTGAAGGTGATCAGCAGAGAATTAGGAAGACTTAGGGGATATTGTGCCGATAAAGCGGGGGAATCAGCACTATATTCTAAATTATTCTTCTCTTTTGCCCAGAAATGCTCGATCGCCGCATAAATTAACCAATAAAGTCGCCAGAGATAGGAGGAATTTTTCTCCAGATTCGGGGACTGGTTAACGAGATCGGAAGGGGGTTTAGAGGTGTGGCTCAAACTGCTGGGGATTGCGAGAGAGATAGCGAGAAATTCAGCCTCGAAAATCGCTAATTTTTCGTCAATGACTTCTAAAATCGCTTGGGAATTTAAATTAGGCAGTGGTAAGGAGGGTGGTGTCGTGGTTTTGACGAGATGGGATTCTTGGAAGAGATTTATGGCGATCGCTATTTGTCCCTGTTGTTCCCAGCGTAGTAGGTTCCAAAACCAACGTATCGGAGGCAAGACAGGATTTTTGTCGGTAAAATTTGGTAATAAAGGCGGATACTGAGGATTTAATCGCTTAATTCTCCGTTTTTCGAGGGCGTAGTTAGCCAGTGCCGTCCTAATTTGTTTTTCTATTTGTCTTTGGGTTTGATTATCGGTGATTTTAACGGTCTGGTGATCGTTAGTGACGAAAACTAAAGCTTGATCCTCTAGATCGGCTGCTATGCCAATAAATGCCGTTTCTTGGTCGGATAAGCTCTGGAGAAATTCCGCGATCGCATCAGTACCCTCTTTGCCGGGGGGTGATAATTGTTTCTGGAGACTGTTCCCCAATTGATTAGCCGTCACCCGCAGCGATTGTACCAGCAAATAGACGGGATAGAGGGCTATTTGCAGGGCAAGAGTGATCGCATTTTGACCGCGACGGGAAACGCGGCCGAGGTTATCTTTCAGACGGATCAAGCGACGGTTGATCAGGTTGAACAGTCGGCTTTTATAGGGATCGGCAGCCATGGATTTTGGGCGATAACATCTTCATTTAGACTATCCTATTGTGCAAGGGCGGGATAAAAAAATTTTTTGCCAAAACCCTTGACTCCCAGAAAGATTATTGTTATATTTAAAAAGGTCTGAAATCCACGCCCCCATCGTCTAGTGGCCTAGGACACCTCCCTTTCACGGAGGCGACAGGGATTCGAATTCCCTTGGGGGTATGAAAAAAAGTCAGAGGTGTTAAGCTTCTGACTTTTCGGTTTTTTTCTCCCGTTGATGGCTTTTTGGTAGGGTGACGGTGAAGATTGTTCCTCGATCGATCTGACTTTCGACGCTAATTTGTCCATGATGACTGAGGGTAATCGCTAAAGCGATCGCTAATCCTAATCCTGTTCCCCCGGAAGTGGCAGAATTTTGTCGTGCGGGATCGAGACGATAAAAGCGATCAAAAATATGAGACAAAGCAGCCTCGGGAATCCCGATTCCGTTATCTTTGACGCGCACCAGTAACACCGATTGTCGATCGCGGTTACTTTTTTCCAATTCCACTGCCACATTTTTAGGCTCAGATTCGGGCAAAAAAGCGTGTTTTAGGGCATTAGAAATTAAATTTGTGAATAAACGAGCTAATTGATCCCAATCTCCCTCCATAGTAAACATTTCATCGCTGTAGGAAAAATCCTCTTGGTTCGGTTCCACAATCGACAAAGAGAGGCAAATTCCCTGCTTATCGGCGATTAAACGCTGTTCTTCCACCACTTCCATCAATAAAGCATCCAAAGGTACAGCTTGCTCGATCGGTTGGACGATGCCACTATCAGAACGGGCTAAAAAAAGCAGATCATTGACTAAATTGCCCAATCTTTCCGTTAAACGCTCGATCACCTGCAAGCGTTGATCGCCAGTTTGGGGATAAGCGATCGCCATTTGCACGTTAGTTTGAATAGTGGCGATCGGATTGCGTAATTCATGGGAAGCATCGGCGGTAAATTGTTTTAAACTCTGATAGGACTCTTTTACTGGTTGAATGGCTAAACCGGACAAAAACCAACCAATCCCAGCGACACTGGCAATCATCAGGCAAATTCCGACGATTAAATCCAATAATAGCTGTCTAATCGGTTTTGTCACCTCAAACCAAGGATGACTTACCCGCAGATATCCCAAAACATAATGATCGATTTCCACCCTTTCGGTTATTTGTCGCAGCAGACGATCATCGGATAAGCGAATAGTTTCCCCTTGACGGTGGGGATGGAGGGGAATATCTAAGGATTCAGCCAGAGTTGACCAAACTAGATTACCTTGGGGATCGAACCATTCCAAATCTATATGATCGTCCTCCACGGATTTACCCTGACTGGGAAAACTTGCAAGGGGATCGACGCGATAACGTCCTTGGTTCGGGGGAATCGATTCGATCACGAGGGAACGATTTACCACCTCAATGATGTGTTTGAGGGTATCATCAATGCGATCCACTAGGGTATGCCGCACATAAAAATACATTCCCGTAGCGAGAAAAAGCAGTAGTATGGCAGTAACAACAGTGTACCATAAGGCTAAACGGCGGCGAGTGGCTTGGAACACCGATAATCTATGGATTGGCTAGAGATTTTTAGGGCAATGTATCCTATTTTACAGCTTATTTGAGCGATTTAATAGTGGAGAATAAATTATTTTTAGCTGTGGGGAAAAACTGACGGTTGCCAAGAATAGCTAGACTTGAAGGCTCATAGTCCTTAAAAATTGCTGCTAACAAAAGTATTTTTAGATACATTCTTCCCAATAATTGTTTGAATAGAACTACAAAAGCAGCTAAAGTGAATTATATTTAATCCTATGGCAACAAGGCTGACAGGAAAGGCTAAAAATATTTTTGAGCTTATTTGAATTAATAACAAGTATAAATGATGAATTTAAATTATTGGTTAATGAAATCGGAACCCCATGTCTATAGTATCGGGGATTTAAAAAAAGACGGTCAAACTATTTGGGAGGGAGTGCGAAATTATCAGGCCCGCAATTTTCTCCGTCAGATGAAGCGGGGAGATCTGGCCTTTTTTTATCATTCTAATACCACCCCGCCGGGGATTGTCGGCTTGATGCGCGTAGTGGAAACCGATATGATCGATCCCACACAATTCGATCGCGATAGTCCCTACTATGATTCTAAATCCTCTCCAGATTCCCCACGCTGGTGGACGGTTAAAGTTGAGTTTGATCGCCTTTTTCCCCAAATGCTGCTCCTAGGAATTTTAAAACAAAATTTTACCGCCGATGAATTATTATTAGTAAGGACAGGAAATCGTCTGTCAGTGATGCCTGTCAATCAAGTGATCGCCACAAAAATTCTCGCTTTAGTCCCTCGTCAAGGAGTATAAACTATGAACCAAAAAGATGCTATTAATTTACTTTCCCTGATCGGGGGATTATTGGTCACTATTGTCATTTTAGCGGCCTTTAATGCCTATGTGATTATCACTCCCGGACAAGCGGGGGTTTTAAGTGTTTTAGGAAAAGCTAAGGACGGGGTTTTATTGGAGGGATTGCACTTTAAACCGCCCTTTGTTTCTAGTGTCGATATTTACGATGTTACGGTGCAAAAATTTGAAGTTCCCGCCCAAAGTTCCACGAAAGATTTACAGGATTTATCCGCTAGTTTTGCGATTAATTTTCGTCTCGATCCGACTCAAGTAGTGGTCATTAGAAGAACCCAAGGCACCCTGCAAAATATTGTCGCTAAAATTATCGCCCCTCAAACCCAAGAATCCTTTAAAATTGCCGCCGCTAAAAGAACCGTAGAGGAGGCAATTACTCGACGCAGTGAGTTAAAAGAAGACTTTGATAATGCCCTATCGACTCGGTTAGAAAAGTATGGTATTCTAGTCTTAGATACCAGTGTGGTAGATTTGAATTTTTCTCCGGAATTTGCCCGGGCTGTCGAAGATAAACAAATCGCAGAACAACGGGCCCAAAGAGCCGTTTATATCACCCAAGAAGCGGAACAACAGGCCCAAGCAGAAGTTAATCGCGCTAAAGGGAAAGCTGAGGCACAAAGACTATTAGCAGAAACTTTAAAAGAACAGGGGGGAGGATTAGTTTTACAGAAAGAAGCGATCGAAGCTTGGCGCGAAGGTGGGGCGCAAATGCCCCGGGTTTTAGTTATGGATGGATCGGGAAAAAATAGCGTACCATTTTTATTTAATTATAGTGATTCTTTTCCAGAAAATACCCCCTAAATTCCTGTCCAAGCTCAGAGGCATTTTCAAAGAAACCTTGCCAACTTCTCAAAATTACCCGGTGATATTATCGACAAATGGCATTTAAAACAATCTCTAGCTCCTTGACTCTTTGAGGATGAAGAAGTTGAACGGTGAATATTTTTGATCATCCGCTGGCGAGTCTATTTAGCGTTTCTGGACAAACCGGCGCGATGATGAAAAACAGCCTAGAGCAGTTGCTCTTGTCGGGGGGTCAATGCTATGATTAGGGATGGTTTTGCGGGTATAGTTCAGTGGTAGAACGTCACCTTCCCAAGGTGAATGTCGCGCGTTCGAGTCGCGTTACCCGCTTCTGACGACAATGGGAATCTTCCCTAACATTCCCCAACTGGGCCTACCAGAGCGGCACCGCACTACAATTGATCCAGCAGCATATCGTACTCTGCATGGGAACCAACCCAGAACCAAATCACCGTATCATCCTCTAATTGACCGACAGCACGATAATCCCTATTGATGCGTGCAGAATAGATGGGCAGCTGTGGATGGACTTTCTTGAATCGCAAGCTGGGATAGCTTGGGTCTTCTTTGAATTGCCGATACGCTTTACGGGTATGCTCTTGAATCGGTTTTGGAAGATCTGCAAACATCTCCCGAAAACGAGCAGTGGTACAAGACTTCACAACGTTTCTGGGTCTAATTCTTGAGTCTTGCCCAATCGATGTTCTGCCATTGCTTCGGCTGCTAGTTTAGCCAGCAAGTTTGGTGAGCGGGTAAAGGAGTCATTCCATCGCTTTTCTTCTTCGAGTTCTGTCAAAATTAGGGTTGCGATCGCGTCCTGTTGATCGGTTGACAAGGTTTGTAATTGGGCGATCGCCTGCTCAAGTCGTTCAGTCATAGACAACATCTAACGTATAGGGCTTAATATATTCTAGCCTCCACGTTGCTACAGCGATGGCGTACTGCTACCCAGTGCCTTCAGCATCGCACTTAAACTCACAGCTTTAATACATGGGCATGGTGCGTTCCCAAAAATCGATCGGTGGAGCAGTGGGAGCCAGATTAGGGAACCCACCCTAGGGCCGAAAACGGAGATTTTGAAGAGATCGCACTTGAGCAATGGTTTCAAAATCACGGTCGTTGTGAATTAGAAGCAGATCATTTTCTAGTGCTGCTTGAGCAATACAGCAATCAATTGGGCTGCGAACAGTCAATCCTTGACGACGCAGATCATAGTAAATACGTGCAGCTGCTTGCCAGGAAGAAGGTGTGAGTTCAACATAATCCTGCACTTCGAGGTAAGTAGAGAGGATTGTCCACTCTTGCTCGTTTAAGCTCCCTTGAAGCAGTTCCAGCTGAGTAAAGCGGGTGAGTAAAATCTCACGATTTGCAATTAACGTTTCCAGTTGCTGGCGAACTTGATCACCACGACTGCGGAAGACGCTGATCCACACAGATGTGTCAATCAGCAACATGACCGGTTTCCCGTAGGGCTTTATAATCAAAATCTGGGGCAAATTGAATTTGTCCGGCAAGGTCGAGAAGGTTTTTCTTACGGCGCGATCTCACGAATTCTTGTAGAGCAAGATTCATTAGTTCCTCTTGGGTGGTGAGGTTAGTCAGTTGAAAGGCTTCCTTGAGAAGCGATTCATCAAGGTTGAGGGTAATTTGCATAGGATGGATATTAGATTGAAGTATGGGTGATTATTCTCTCTACATTTTAATCCGATAGATGACTAACCCACCTCTGAGCATATCTTTGTTAGTTGGCTCTCAAGCTTTAAGCTACATAGGGCAATGGCGTAGTGCCTTCGGCATCGCACTTTAACTCACAGTTTCAATCAATGTGCATGGTGCGTTCCCCAAAATCGATCGGTGGAGCAGTAGGAGCCAGATTAGGGAACGCACCCTACAAGATCTACAAGATCGGCGATCGCTGGAAGCTAAATTTCATCGATTTTCGCGCCTCCAGTGATTATTCCCATATAGTCAGTCATTTCAGGATACAAAATAGTTGCACTTGATGTCATTAGAAATAAGTACGAACAAAATAGCTTGAAATGTACATATAAGTTATCTTGAGGAATGGTTAATCTGCTTTTTAAGTTTGCATTTAAAATGCAAGGGTACATCAGACTTTTATCATTTGTGTCATAGTAATGAAAAAGTCCATCTTCAATACTTAAGATAAGATTGTGTCTATGACGATATTCAACTTCATCTCCATATATTGATAGCATTTCACCAGGCATATCCTTTAATTCAAAATCAAGCTTCTGGCAAATTATAAAACTAGCTATTTGATCGTATGGTTGATACTTGGGATCAAAGTTTCCTTTCGCATACCGCTTAATGCAAACTGGATGAATAATTTTTTCTCGCAAAGCCTTGATTTTGCTGAGTTTTATAAGAGCTTCTTTCAATTCTGTCTTCTTTAAAACTGACTTAATCTCACCTACTGCAGATACAGTTTCCACTGGGAAAAATCTTTGCATCTCGCCAGAACCAATTAGAGGAGTTACATTTGAATCATAAACAATCACGTCACATTGTGTACTTACATCTCCATAAGTGTTTATTAAAAAACCATGATCAATTTTTAGCCTCTCAGGTATAAAAAATCGCAAAAAGTTTTTAGCAACATTTTCCCTATAAGTACCAAACTCTCCGGGATGTATGAGAGAACCAACTTCTTCATCGTAAAAGAGTCTTCTTGAAATATTAAGATAGGAGTTTTTAAATATTTCGATCTGCTCTATCAAAAGATTCTCAAAAATATTCATTGGGCTAATTTTCTTATAGATTGCCAACCAATCATTTTCCTATGAGATTTGAGACTCATAAGCAATATCAAACAGCGGGTGCAAGGATTTTGTGCGGAGCCAGCTAACTACATATTATAGGTCAACTTGCTGTATAATACTCTCCAGAGTAACGATATAGGTCAACTTTCCCTATATCACCCCCAAAAGCGTGTTAGCCAGATTAGTTTACTGCAAACAATCTCCTTTAAGGAGACTGATCACAGAATCACTCTAGGATTCTAGCAAAGATTCTTAGATCTGACTGCACTTTGTCACAAAATTTTACTATTATTTCGACACTCTTAATGATATGAGAATACTGTCAACAAATACCGATGGACAGTGGGAATTTCAAGCTTGGGGAGAAACTGTAAGACTCGTTGGTACTTGTACCAAAAAGCGGGTTTGGGGTGAATCAAGAATCCCCCGTCACAGCGTCAGCTTGACGGCGGGAGTGTCAAAAGTATCCCATACTCAACGGACTTAGTATAACACAGTTTACTCACAAATGGTAGAATTAAATCGATGCTCCGTTGCTAATATTCTGGTCGGATTTCATCCCCCGCAAAGGTGAGTATCTTGTCGAAAAATGTAGCGGGGGCATTCATCCGACATTTTAGGTAACAATAGATGCTTTGCCTTAATCACTAACCATCCAATCATAGTTCACCTCTCATTTCTTTCTTTTCTCTTCACTTTTTACTTTTGCCTTTTTACTTTTAACTTTCGCTATCGCGCCCCATGCGGTATTTGATGTCGTAGTTGATGAAGTCGAGTTCTTCCTCGGTGAAGCCATGGTGTTGGATGAGGATGCGATTTGCCAGAGGCAACGCTTCGTGAACGATAGCAAAGTTCATCAGTTTATGCAGCAACTCCAACCAATCCAACTTTAGTTATTGGTTCTGGAATGGTTTCCCCGCGTTCTTGCAAAACCTCAAGGTAAAGTTCAATCGCTTCTTTAATATTTTCCTGAACTTCTTCAAAGGTATCTCCAATACTCACGCAACCAGGCAAGTCGGGAACGATTGCTCCCCAGTTTGTTTCACCTTGTTCGTAAATGACTGCATACTCTTTCATGGTCGATCCTCCAATTGAGCTTGTTTCCAAATCGATGCTAATGTTCCTTTGGGTATGTCGTCTCCGGGTTTGCCAGGAACAACCACGATCCCTGACTTTGTTTCATGGGCAAGAATTCGATGGCTACCGCGCATTCGGATTTGATACCAACCATCGGTTTCTAATCGTTTGAGTACATCACGGACTTTCATCAGTCAAGAAATACCCGCCAATCGACCCATCTCAACGCTGACAGCATCAAAGCGGTTATCGCTAGGATGATAGGATAAAATTTCCATGCCAATCGGTTCGCCTGTTGTTTCATCTTTGATTAATATCACGCCATCCCCAAGTTCTGTGGCAATTTGATTTTTTCGGGGCGGTTGCCAGAAAACAGTGAGCAGTTGCATTTCAGGTTCGTAGTAGATTTTTACTTGCGCCATAGGGTTTCTCCTTCTTTGATTGCATCAGTTTGGTAAGCTGTGATTAGAAATCCATCTCCATTTAAACGTCGAGCGACGGCAACGACCCATCGCTTTTCTTTCAAAGTCAGGTAAAACAGCAACAGATTTGGATCGCGGCTACTGCGACGAATTTCATCGGGACTGTTTAGTGCTTGTCTGACTTCGGCTTCGAGATCGGCAATGTCTGGATGTTTGACGATTAGTTTTTGCCAATATTCTTCTGAGGTGCGGACGGTGAAGTTGAGGGGAGTGAGGATTTCAAATTTACTCATCAATCATCCCCTCCAGAGTCTCTGCCCATTCTGTACTTAATGTCGTAGTTGATGATGAAGTCGAGTTCTTCCTCGGTGAAGCCGTAGTGTTGGGCAAGGATGCGATCGATTTCGTCAATGATGAGCTTTGAGAGTCGTGGCTGAAAGGATTGGATAGTCAGAACACCATATTTCCCATAATTATTAGTGAGATATTGAGAGTTTCTTTGGAAGTCTTGCATTAACTCATTTACAAGATCACTGAGAATCAATATCAATTCAGATTCAACTTCATCCATTGACAGCCTGAATTCCTCAATTTCTCTTCGGTTGACATTTCTAACATCAGAATAGGAATTGAAAAACCAGAAGAAAAGATTGGAATTTAAGGCGGCAATTGCAATATCTTTCAATGCATTAGATGGGAAGGATAGAATCTTTAGTTCTGATGGCTCAATTACTTCACCCTGGACATTAGAGATTCTAGGAATAAAGTTATAAAATTGCACAAAATATCTAAGCTTTCTTGTGTAATAGATAATATGTTGACCTTGTTTAGAAAGAAATGTAGCTAATGACTTTTGCTCTGACATTCGCGTGAGTATATTAGCCTCTATCGCTGAAGATATCTTGGGGATTGAAGTCCCAACTAAATTTAATGAATTATTGTGCTTGACAAATTTGATTTGAGCAAAAAGATTATCTCTCTCTTCTGCGAGCCAACGCTTATACCCTTCAAGATGAGATGATGTCTGCGTCTCTTCATTAATTTTGTGCGTAAGCCAGATCGTCAAACGCTTCTCCACTCCGGTAAATAGTTTGGAAGGGCGTTCTGCAAAATTTAGGTTCCATGATATACATTTCTGACTCTTAAAAGACGTTCTTAAGGAGTCAAATCCATCTGTGCTTACAATGGAGACTGGAACAATCATACCAATCCATCCTTTTTTGAGTAAAAGGGTTAAAGAACGCTCCATCGTAAATGCATATAAATCTGCACAATCTATAGTTTTAAAGCCTCGAACTGTATAAGTATTTTTTACGGTTTTGTACTCAACATAAGGTGGATTGCCAATAATCACATCAAAGCCACCGCGATTAATGATGCTGTAAAACTCTACAAACCAATGAAACGGCTGATGACTTTCCTTCCATTTCTGAAAAGCCCCTGACTTTTTCGACAAACCCAACTCATATTCTTCCGCTAAATAGCGATCCAACTCCTCCCGCAATTGTGCCAAAGCCGCCTTTAATAACCGCTTAGATTCTGCAACATCCGCACCCGCAATAGAATCTTGCACTTGCAGCGACTTAAACCGCTTAAACTCCATATCCGCCGCCACCGCACCCTGCACAATCCGATTCAACACCCCATCATCAAAAATTAAACGACCTTGCCCGGTTTGGGTATCCCTTGCCATCGCCTCGCAAACTTCATTCAGCGACGCAAACCCCACCAACGTATTACCCGCCCGAATATTAAAATCAATATCCGGCAACGGTTCCAGTCCAAAGTTTTGCTTCTTGGGTTGGGGTTCCATCTGCGCCACCAGCTTCAGGAATAGCCGCAGCTTGCAGATTTCCGTCGCTTCCTCCATGATGTCCACACCATAGAGGTTGTTGAGCATGATCGACTTCAGCACAAAATAGCGAAGATTAGGGTGCTTCGCCATCTCTGCCAGCACCTTGCGGAAGTATTCATAACGCGGTTTTGCCTCTGGTTCCTGTGAGAGCCTCAGATCATCCTCATCGACAAACCCCTGCATCCGTTCCAGACAAGCTGTATAGAGTGGCTCCAGAATATTCAACGCCGCAAACAAAAACGCCCCCGATCCACAGGTGGGGTCTAACACCGAGACTTGTTCGATCGCTTGATACAATGCCTTCAGCAAATCCGAACTTTCGCAACTGGTGATCACATCCTGGGTGAATTGGCGAATATCCAGGTTGTGGGTAATCAGGTCATTGATCTGGGTAACTTCTCCTGCAGCCAGTTTTTGCCGCAGTGACCAACACCGCTTGCGCCGCGCCACATACTCCCGCCAGGTTTCTGTGGGTAGGGCAAATCCATCGGCAGCAGGCTTATTCCAGCCGCCTCGTTGCGAGACATCCTCAATGCCAGCGGCAATCTCAGTCGGGAGTTCGAGATCTACACCCTGACGAACCGCAGGATAGATGTAATGGTCAGGATTTTCTTGCAGCAACGCCCATACCGCCCCTTCTGGCTTAAACGCCACCTGACAGCCCTTCTCTGCTTGGTCAAACAAAAAGGGAAGAATCGTGTTCTTGCTGATGTATTCGGTGATGTCTTCCTTGGTGTAGTACGCCCCCATTTGCTTCTGGTTGATGTACTTCTCAAAGATGTAGCCCAGTACATCGGGTTTGATTTCGTTTTGGTTGCGAAGTGGTCTGTCGTCTAAGTGCCAGTCGTACTCATCAAAAAAGTTAAAGACTTGCTCAAACGCTGCATCGGGAATTTGCAGGGTGCGATCGTACTTTTCCTCCAACTGATGGACTTCAAACAAGCCGCCATTTAGATAGGGAATTTTGCCCAAGATTTTGTCTAATTCAGGATTGCGATCGGGCTTGCCTAACCCCTCATGAAACAGCTTCAGCAAAAACTGTCGATAAAACGAATGAAACCTATCCGTTCCCCATTCTGCCTGACACCGTTTGAGCCGATTTCGCAAATAATTTATATCGCCATCCAGAAAGTTTTTCTTTTGGATGAAATAAACAAACATCAGCCGATTGAGCATCAGCGAAGCATACCAGATGCAATCAAATTCTGACTGAATACCTTGAATAAATTGAAGAAATTTCCCGTGTTCCTTTTCAAATCGGGTAAAGAATTTCTTGGTGACTTTCTCGACATCAAAAGCTTTTTTGACTCGCCCGGCGACTTCCACCAGGGTTAGCTTTTCCTCTTCCGCAAATGCGATCGCCAACGCCTCTAACTTCTGCAACAACCGCTCCGCCGACTGCCCCACCTGATATTGCTCAAATCGAGGGGCGAGGGGTTTTCCCAGTTCTTGCCGCACCCACATCCAAATTTGTTGGGTTTTGCCCTCATCGCCAAATACCAACAGGTGGGATTTGCTGTAGTCCGTCAGTTGGCGATCGAGCTTCACCCGGATTGGACGGGTTGGAATTTCTGGGGTGATGCACTTGAATACAGTGAAGCCGCGCTTTTGAGTAATAGAAACCACCTCAAAGGGTTCGCCATCCACCTCAAACGGTAACGTGACGCGATCGACCGTATCCCAGCCCAATTCTTCAATGAACAGAGACTCAAAATCAAACTTCTGGAGATACTTTTGGGCGCGTTGGCGATTCAGTGGCATAGAGTTAAGGGCTTGGAGAATTAATCAGCAATACATCTGGAAATATGATGTCAAGCCTAGTTCAAAGTCTGAGGAAAATTAGGGTCGAAAATTTGCTCTGGTGTGTACTGACAATCGGCGGGTAAATCTTGATCGTCCAAGGGCGTTTCGCGCACCACTAGATCAATCCCAGATTGATAAGCGTAGGCGATCGCCTCTTCTAGATAAGGCTTGAGGCTAGGGTTTGCTTGCATCAGTCTTTGAATCGCTCGTCGTTGTTCACGAATAGTAGCTTTCCAGCTTTTGCTACGGCGTTCGGGCTGGTAGTCCCACTTAAGAAGATGACCAAGCAAGATTGCTAAACGGTTCTCTAATTCTTGCCGCTGTTGTTTACCCAAAGATTCAATTTCCTCGACCAAATTCACAATATCTAATCCCTTAAAATCGCTTATTTGGAGTAACTTAGATTGCTCCAAAGTCCAAGCATAAAAATCTGTTTCATAGAGATTGGATCGCATCGTTTCTTCTCCTAAGTAGGTAGGCGTTAAAAGTTGTCAGATGCCCCCCTTATTAAGCTATCCCTTATAGGGATCTTTCTTAACAATTTTTGCAGTAAGCACTCCAACCCTTATCCTGACTTGATTTCAGTTTTTTCTTTGTCAGTAAGGGTGTCAACAAGGAATA